>JAGFXV010000012.1 GCA_017861475.1 Bacillota bacterium
TTCAAAGCAACTGAATAACAGTTTTACTTATTTGGTGCCTGAGGAATTTGCCGTTGAGGCTGGCTTTGGCAAAAGAGTGCTGGTAGATTTTCGCGGCAAAAAGACGGAAGCGTTTATCATCGGGTTACAGGAAATTAAACCGGACCCGGAATTAAAACCGATTTTAAAAGTGCTCGATCAAGAAGAAGTATTTAACCACGAACTGCTTGGACTGGCCCAATGGATGGCAGACTATTATTCGGTTTCGCTGTCCATGGTTTTATCAATGATCATCCCCCGCCTGCTCCATCATAAAACATCCATGCGGGTAATCGCCAATGTGAGCAGGGAAGAATATCTTAAAACCAACAATGATATTGAAATCACGGTAAAGGATTTTCTTGAATTGCTGTGGGCAAAAAAAGAATTAGATCTGGCTGAAACCAGCAGATATTTTAATAAAAATGAACTGGATGATTTAGTGAGCCGGGGATTGGTTAGTATGACAGGGTTATACAAATCTACTCTGGAATCAAGGAATGACAGTATTTATATCCTAAACAAAGTACAATTTCAAGAGGAAATATCGTTAATCAGAAGGAAAGCACCCCGTCAGGCTGAAGCGTTGGAACAATTGGTTGCCCATCCGGGTATAAACTGTATTGAATTTGATAAAATCATTCCCCGATCCATAACTGCTGCCTTAATTAAAAAGGGATTTGTCAGCATCGAAAAAATCAAGCCGGAAATCGCTGCACCCCAATTTGAACTAAATGATGAACAGAAAGAGGCAACAAGACGGGTTGTAAAAGCATTGGATACCCATCAATATTCGGAATACCTTTTATTTGGGATAACCGGCAGCGGTAAAACCGAAGTTTATATTCAGATTGCTCAAGCTGTAATCGATCAAGGCCGCTCAGTGATCGTACTGGTACCTGAAATAGCTTTGACCCGACAGTTGGTTGAAATATTTTCCCGACGTATACCGGACATAGCCGTGCTGCATAGTGCCATGTCCGCAGGTGAACGTTACGAGGAATGGAAACGCATCAAGCGCGGTGAAGCCAGACTGGTGCTCGGCCCCCGCTCAGCTATTTTTGCGCCCTCACCGGATTTAGGTTTGATCATTATGGACGAGGAGCAGGAAAACAGCTATAAACAGGAAGAAGCTCCGCGTTATCATGTCCGGGATATTGCCCGGCAGCGCGCTCGCTTATCAGCGGCTGTATTTCTGATGGGAAGTGCCACTCCTGCTTTGGAGACTTATTATCGGGTTGCAACCAATAAAACAGAATTGCTCCGACTGACTCAGAGAACTGCCAGTGCCGCCATGCCGGAAGTTGTTATTGAGGATATGCGTAATTCATTCAAAAACGGCAACCATGGATTAATTTCTGATTATCTGCGCAATCGGCTTGGACATGCATTGCGGATGGGTCAGCAGAGTATATTGTTTATTAACCGGCGCGGACATTCACCCATGACTATCTGTAAAGAATGTGGTAATATTGCCTCATGTCCTGATTGTTCAGTAAGCATGACTTTTCATCGTGATCAGGGGCAAAATGTCTGTCATTATTGCAATCGTCACAGTATCCAATCATCTGTCTGTCAGGTATGCGGTAGCCGGCATATGCAGTTGACCGGTGCCGGTACGCAGAAGGTCGAGGAAGAAATCGCTCAGCTTTTTCCGCAAGCCCGTATAGCCAGACTTGATTTGGACAGCAGTCGGCGCAAAGGTGCGCAGAAGGAAATTCTGCAGGCCATGAAAGAAGGCAGCATCGATATTTTGATCGGTACCCAGATGGTAGCCAAAGGCTTGGACTTTCCAATGGTTTCTTTGGTCGGAGTCGTGGATGCAGACAGTTTGTTAAATCTACCGGATTACAGAGCCCGGGAACGCTGCTTTCAATTGCTGGTTCAGGTGGCAGGAAGAGCCGGAAGGGCAGATATTGCCGGTGAAGTCGTTATCCAGACATATAATCCGCAGGAACCATTATTCCAAAAAGTTGTCAACCATGACTACCAAAGTTTTTATGATGATGAAATAAAAATTCGCAGACTATTGGAGTATCCGCCCATTACTGATATCCTTAGAATTGTCATAAGTGGTGAAGCAGAGTCGGCCTGTCAGGAGTATTCCCGCGAAATGGCCAAGTTTATCGAAGAGATGATAGATGCCAAAGAAGAAAGTATTATGATTCTGGGGCCAGCTCCCTGTCCGATCAGCAAAATTAAAAAACGTTTTCGCTATCAGATCATGATAAAATGCTTCAGTTCTTTGTTACTCCGCAGCATTGCTGCTAAAATTAATAATAGAAATCATCCTGTCAGCATAAAGATTGAGTTGGATCTTAATCCTATGGCAACCATTTAAGGAGGACTAAAAATTGGCAGTTTACAATATTGTTACCGTACCTGATCCGATATTAAGGCAAAAAGCCCCAAAGGTAGAAAAGATAAATGCCGGCGTTTTAAGGGTCATGGACAATATGCGCGATACCATGTATGCAGCTGACGGCGTTGGATTGGCCGCTCCGCAGATTGGGGTATCAAAACGGATTATTGTAATTGATCCGGGAGATCAGTTGATCGAAATGATCAATCCGCAAATTATTTACAGTGAGGGTGAACAAACCGCCCGGGAAGGATGCCTAAGTGTACCTGATCTGGTGGGCTGGTGTAAAAGAGCCCAAAGGATAACAGTCAGAGGGTTGAACCGTAACGGAGAAGAAATCGAAATGGAAGCAACTGATATGCTGGCCCGGGTATTTCAACATGAAATTGATCATTTGGATGGAATCGTTTTTCCAGATAAAGCAATCCAGACCAAAAAAATATAAGTAACGCCACGGAAGGAGGGATATAAATGAAAATCGTTTTTATGGGGACATCTGAATTTTCCGTCCCGTCACTGCAAAAAATATTAGAGGCGGATCATGAGATTATTGGAGTTATTACCCAGCCGGATCGACCCCGCGGACGAGGACAGAAACTTATCCCTTCGCCGATAAAAGAATTTGCGCTTAAACACGGACTGGAAATATATCAGCCTGAAAAAATCAGAGATGAAGCAGCGATTGATTACGTTCGCAGTTGGGATCCGGATTTGGTCGTAGTGGTCTCCTATGGACAGATCATTCCGCTGGAAATATTGGATTTCCCAAAGCTTGGCTGTATAAACGTACATGCTTCACTATTGCCGCGTTATCGTGGTGCTGCACCTATCCAACGGGCCATCATGGCAGGAGAACATGTGAGCGGGGTTACGACCATGGCGATGGATAAAGGCCTGGATACGGGCGATATTATTATGCAGTTACCGGTGAAAATTGGTGCTGACATGGATCATGGCATATATTCTGAAGTTCTGGCTACGGCCGGTGCGGATTTACTGATTGATACGCTGGCAGTCATAAAAAGCGGATCATATCCACGTCGTAAACAGGACTCAGCCAAAGCAACTTATGCTCATATGATTAGTCGTGAAGAAGAAAGAATAAAATGGCAGAAACCTGCTTTGACGATATACAATCAGATCAGGGCCCTTAGTCCGCAGCCGGCAGCTTATACTTCCTTTGGTGATAATCGTTTTAAAATATTCTCAACCCGGGTAGTGGATGATAATGCCAGTGCTGCCCCAGGGGAAATAGTAGAGATCAATCCGACGAGAATATTAGTACAATGCGCCAACGGTATGCTGGAAATCAGAGAATTACAACTGGCAGGTAAGAAAAGAATGCCCAGCAGTGAATTCCTTAAAGGGTTCAAGCTAAAAACAGGTGATGTACTGGGAAATTAAGCTGTATACTGGCTTGCCATGAGGACTGTAAGAATGGAGAGTAAAAAACGTATCTATATTGGACTGCTGATTGTCAGTCTGACAGCGGTGACAATACTCATACCGCTGATCTTATTTCTGCTCAGGCAGAATACCCAATTCAGTAAAGTGATGCTTATCATCATAGCGACCATTTTAGGCGGGCTGTTTTTATTGCTGGGATTAGGGATTTTAGCCATTATAATAATGATTGTGCGTTCCAAAACGATCCCTTCACTGGATAACATAACCAAACTGGCAAATGAATTGTTATTTCCTCTGACCCTTGTGATAGGCAAAGTGTTGGGGATAAAATCTGAAAAGATAAGGTCTTCGTATATTGCGGTAAATAATTATCTGGTAAAATCAAAACATATTATTTTAAATGGCGAAAGAGTCATGATTCTGTTACCACATTGTCTGCAAAACAATGAATGTCCACATAAAATAACCATGGATATCAATAATTGCAAACAATGCGGCAAATGCTGCGTCAGCGATCTGGTGAAACTAAGTCAAAAATATTCAGCCATCATAAAGGTCGCGACCGGCGGTACCCTGGCCCGGAAATTGATCAAAGAATGCCGGCCATCCGGAGTCATTGCCGTAGCTTGTGAAAGAGACCTTTCCATGGGCATTCAGGATAGCGGCGCACTTCCTGTTTTTGGTGTATTGAACTGCAGACCTAACGGTCCATGCTTTAATACCAGTGTTGATATAGACAAGGTCGAACAGGCATTAATTATGATTTGTAAAGGAGGATAACCATGGGATATTTGATTTTCATACTTCCGGCACTGATCCTTTCTATTTATGCACAATTTAAGGTCAAATCAACTTTCAGTAAATATTCATCGGTCAGATCGATGAAAGGGATAACGGGTCGTGATGCTGCTTATAATTTGCTGCGCAACAATGGCATCAATAATGTTAACATTGAAGCCATCCGGGGCAGTCTGACTGACCATTACGATCCTTCATCGCAGGTGCTGAGACTGTCTGAAACTGTTTATGGCAACGATTCCATTGCTGCCATAGGAGTCGCAGCTCATGAAGTGGGTCATGCCATTCAGCACCAACAAGGGTATAAACCGATGGAAGTAAGACAGAAGATCGTTCCCATCACCAATTTTGCTTCCTCGGCATCTTTTCCCATTCTTTTGATTGGGATGATCTTTACCAGTGCGGATCTGATCATGGTTGGAATCCTGCTGTTCTCCGCGGTAGTGTTGTTTCATATCGTCACTCTGCCGGTTGAATTCAACGCCTCCAATCGTGCTGTTTTACAGCTGAGTCAGTTAGGACTAATCAGCAACGAAGAAGTACCCATGGTCAAGAAAGTGCTCGGAGCAGCAGCACTGACGTATGTTGCAGCAGCACTTTCAGCCATTGCCAATCTGCTTTATTACCTGGCCATATTTGCCGGCTCATCGGATGATTAAAGCAGGGGAGGTTTAAATGCAGAAGCAAAACATATCACCTATTTCTGATGCCAGGGAAATGGCTGTAAATCTTGTTTATAACATCATGGAAAGCGGAGCTTACGCAAACCTGAGTCTGGAAAATGCATTGCGCAGTTCAACATTGTCGCAAAATGATAAAAACCTGGTCACCGAACTGGTTAATGGCAGTATAAGAATGATTAAGCACCTCGATTGGGTGCTTAATCTGTTTCTGCGAAAAAGCATTCATGAACAAAATCCCCTGATGCGAAGCGTTCTGCGCATTGCTGCCTATCAGATCATGTTTATGGAACGTATTCCCGATTATGCTGCCGTCAACAGTGCCGTTGATATTACCCGCAAAAAAGTCAATAAAACGATGGCGGGAGTCTGCAATGCAGTATTGCGTAATTTAATCAGGGGCAAAGATGATCTTTCCTATCCGTCGATCAATTCCCTGGACTATCTGTCCGTTTATTATTCCCAGCCGGAATGGCTGGTGCAATTATGGCTTGCATGTTATGGAGCTGAAGTGACAGAGAAGATGCTGGCTTATATGAATCACAAACCACTCTTAACGCTCCGCTTAAATTCTTTACGTACCGATGCGGAAACCCTTGCCCGGGAGCTTACCGGGGAAGGAGTGACGTCAAGGCCAAGTGAACTGATGCATGATTCATTCGTCATTGAAGCCATGACAACAAGTATTGACCAATTAAATTCATACCAATCTGGGAAGTTTTATGTACAAAATGAAGCTTCCATGCTGGCAGCAGATGTACTGGATCCTCAAGAAGGTGAACATATTCTGGATTTATGCAGCGGTGTTGGAGGGAAAGCAACCCACTTTGCAGAAAAAATGAAAAACAAGGGAATAATCAAAGCAGTTGAACTATATAAGCATAAATTATCGATTCTAAATAACAATTGCCAGCGTTTGGGCATCAATATTATTGCTGCTGAACAAAATGATATTCTGACAATGGATAGTGATCCGGTATGGCAGCGGGTATTTTTGGATGCACCGTGTTCCGGACTGGGGGTTTTAAATCGGCGCGCAGATGCACGCTGGCGTAAAACTCCTCAGGAAATAAACGAGTTGACCCAATTGCAGGCGGCTTTGCTTGAAAAAGCCGGAGAAATGACGGCTCCGGACGGTATCCTGGTTTATTCGACCTGTACCGTAAATCCGGCTGAAAACGAAAATATAATTATCTCTTTCCTGGATAAAAATCATACATTCCGTCTTGATCCATTCGCAGATTTGATCAGTTACTTCCCGTTGGATCAAAAAGACCGGGAAATGACTAAAAAGGGCTGGCTTGCGATAATGCCCGGCAAATATGGCTGTGATGGGATGTTTTATGCACGTTTGCGAAGGAGTATGTAAGATTCATGACTGATCAGAAAAAAACTGAATTGCTGGGAATGAGCCAAACAGAGTTGGAAGACTTTGTCGTCAGTATTTCCGAGCCTAAATTCCGCGCCCGGCAATTATATAAATGGATTTATCAAAAACAAACCGCTTCATTTTATGATATGAGTGATATCCCTCGCGATCTGCGCTTTAAACTGGATGATATTGCACAAATATCCATTCCCAGGTTTCTGAAACAACGTGTTTCGCAAGATGGTACCCGTAAGTTTCTCCTGGAAATGAATGATAAAAAAAGAGTTGAAACAGTCATCATCCCTCAGACCCATGAGAAAAACACGCAATACACAGTATGTATTTCCAGTCAGGTAGGTTGTCCCATCGGATGTGCTTTTTGTGCAACCGGAGCCGGGGGATTTCAACGCAATCTGCTGGCTTATGAAATTGCTGGTCAGGTATTAAGTTCGCGGCGGGAATTGGCCAAGCGATTAAAAAGAAACGAAATCGATCTCATCACAAATGTTGTCTACATGGGAATGGGTGAACCTTTACTTAATTATGATGAAATGATTAAATCTGTTTATATGCTGAATGAACACAACGGTATAAATATCGGTCAAAGACATATCACCATATCAACTGCAGGGGAAGTATCTGGAATTAAAAGATTGCTGCAGGAAGATTTGCAGTTGACGCTGGCGATTTCTTTACACGCTTGTGATAATGATCTAAGAAACGAATTGGTACCGATAAATAAGAAGTATCCACTGGAAATGTTACTGGATGCAGCTCGGGAATATTCAAAAAAAAGCAATCGACGGGTAACCTTCGAATATGTTTTGCTGGATGAGGTCAATACCCGTAAAAAAGATGCCGAAGCTATGATAAAGCTATTAAAACCGATATTGGCTAATGTTAATCTAATACCGTATAATGAAGTCAGTGGACTGGATTTCAAAAGACCATCCAATCATCGCATAAATCAGTTTTATCAATGGCTGACTGCGGGCGGCCTGAATGTTACTTTACGTGAAGAGCGGGGAACGGATATTGAAGCAGCCTGTGGGCAATTGGCTGCCAAGAAGGACCGGCAGACCTAGTTATATTGAGGTGAAATATGAAAGTAGTTGGGATAACTGACATTGGTTTGGTGCGTAAAAGGAATGAAGACAATTACCTGATTGATACCGGTCGCAATCTTTTTTTGGTTTGTGATGGTATGGGAGGCCATTTCGGCGGCGATATTGCCTCGCGTCTGGCAACTGAAACAATCAACCGGGAACTCGTCTTTAACAGTATAGCGGATTTGCCTGAAGCATTGGAAAAAGCAGTCCAAACTGCCAATCGTATCATCTGGGAAACCGGCCAAGCCGATGCTGAGTTAAATGAAATGGGCACTACAGTAACCGCAGCTGTATTATGTGATGATCAACTTCTGATTGCTCACGTCGGTGACAGCAGTCTGTTCATCATTCATGACAATGAAATCATAAAACCGACCAGTGATCATACCCTGGCTGAACATATGCGCAGAGACGGGCTTATTGTAAAGGACGATGAAAGATACAAATCTTTTCATCATGTTTTGACCCGTGCTTTGGGGATCGATAAAAAGGTTGACATTGATATTAATCAGATCAAAGTGATGAAAAATGATTGGATATTACTTTGTACAGATGGTTTAAGTAATTTGGTTGAACAGGATGAAATCAAAGATTTGCTTAAAAATAAAAATGAACCGCAGGAGGCCTGCCAACAACTGCTTGAATTAGCGCTGGCCCGGGGCGGATATGATAATATAACCATGATTCTCTTACATTTGTAGATTTGGGGGTTTATGTTTTGGAAAACATTATTCTCGGAGGACGTTATGAACTGCTTGAAATTATCGGCGAAGGCGGCATGGCCAGGGTATACAAGGCCCATTGCAGAATCCTGGACAGAATTGTTGCCATAAAAATATTAAAAGAAGAATACTCCAGAGATAAGAGTTTTGTTGAAAAATTCAAAACGGAAGCGCTGTCCGCTGCCAGGATCAATCATCCCAATATTGTAAATATCTACGACGTCGGACAAGAAGGCGACATTCATTATATTGTAATGGAACTGGTTGAAGGCCGGACCCTGAAGGAGATTATCAGTGATGAAGCTCCGCTGGCTGTGGAACGTGCAGTTGATATTGCCATTATGATCTGTGATGGAGTACATCATGCCCATGAAAAAGGAATCATACACCGGGATATAAAACCGCATAATATCCTAATCACTGATCATGGTATGGTAAAAGTTGCTGATTTCGGGATTGCTCGTGCAATCAGCAATGCGACCATAACGTATGGCAACAATAATATCGTCGGATCTGTTCACTATATTTCGCCCGAGCAGGCAAAAGGAGAAACAGTCAACCGGACGACTGATATTTATTCGATCGGCTGCGTACTGTATGAAATGCTGACCGGAAGAGCTCCTTTCACAGCGGATAGTGCGATTACAGTAGCGTTGAAGCATATTCACGATGAAGTTCCCTCCCCGCGAAAAATAAATCCCGATATTCCTGTTGCCCTGGAAAGCATTATTATGCAAGCAATGCAGAAGAATCCCAGGCAACGTTTTGCCAGTGCACAGGAAATGCGGAATGTGTTGTTGGGTATTAATATGCAAAATTCGGAAGAATATAAGCTTAAGCGCAGAAACGAGAACAGGATGGCAGGTGCGCCAAAATTGTTTGAGGG
The DNA here is from genome assembly GCA_017861475.1 of Bacillota bacterium. GTDB lineage: Bacteria > Bacillota > Syntrophomonadia > Syntrophomonadales > Syntrophomonadaceae > Syntrophomonas_B. The sequence goes on from JAGFXV010000012.1 coordinate 9,352, forward strand.
AGATGAAGCCGTGAAAAAGAAGAAAAAACTGAGCCCGGTTGGGATTGCTATCATAGTTATCGCAGTTATTGGCTTATTGTCAGGCGTGCTTCTATCCGGCGGGGGATTGTTCGGCAAGGAAGTAATCGTGCCGAATGTAGAGGGCATGGATTACAAACAGGCTGATGAAGAACTCTCCAAGGTTGGTTTGGTCATGAGTGTTGTCGGTAAAGAATACAGCAGTGAATTTGAAAAAGATGCCGTAATATCACAGGATCCGGGTAAGGATAGAAAAGTTAAGGAAGGCCGCAAGATTGAGGTTGTTATTAGCAAGGGCTCAGAATTAATTACCGTACCTAATATTACCGGCATAGATATTAAAGATGCGGTGACCAAACTCGGTAATGTCGGATTGAACATGGGTAATATTGAAAAGGTATATGATGAAGAAAAACCCGAAGGAATGGTAATTTCACAAGATCCTGCCAGAGGGACCAAACATGAAGCAGGAACCAGTGTTAACGTAGTGGTAAGTGAAGGCAAACAGCCGGACAGAGTGTCAATGCCTGATTTGAAAGGGCTTACTATTGACAAGGCGCGGACCGTATTGGAAGATAATAAACTGGTACTGGGAGAAATCAAGCGTCAGGAAAGCACTTCCTACGTTGCGGATCAAATCGCTGAGCAGGATACCGAACCCGGAGTGATGGTCGAAGAAGGTACCACCATAAATGTAGTTGTCAGTACCGGCCCAGGGCCGCAGGTGAAAACGAAAGTCCTCCAGTTCAAGCTTCCCAGTGATGATGTTACCATGAATGTTAAAATTATTGTCAGCGACCTGCAGGGGAAACGTACAACTTACGATCAAACCCATCAGGGCGGTGATGTTGTTTATACCAGTATCAATTATTACGGAACCGGAACTGCGGAAGTATTAATTAATGATAAAACCGTTAAAACATACAAGTTGAATTAGACAGCGGAGGGAGTAATGACCATCGCGCAGGACCAAGGTCTGGTATTAAAAAATTACAGCGGCTTTTACTATGTTCAGGATAGCGATACACAGATTATAGAGTGTCGTACCAGAGGCAAACTGAAGGAAAGGATACTCAGCGGGGACCGGGTAATATTCACCCCGCTGGAGGACAACAAGGGAATTCTTGAACAAGTGTTGCCACGCCAAAATGAAATGTACAGGCCACGGGTGGCTAACGTTAGTATCGTTTTGATCGTAATAGCCTATGATCGTCCGCTGCCCAGTCTGACGCTGTTGGACAGGCTTTTATTACTGGCGCAGTACAGCCGGCTGCAGCCGATAATTGTCCTTAACAAGTCAGATCTGCCGCTCAATCAGGCTGTCAAAGACATCCTGGACTATTATCCCCGCGCCAAATTCCCCTTATTAAAGGTATCAGCCCGATACAATCAAGGCACGGAAGAGCTAAGAAATGCGATCAATGGTGAAATAGCAGTATTGGCAGGACCATCGGGGGTTGGCAAATCTAGTATTCTGAATTTACTTACCAACAGGGAAACAGCTCCCACCCAGGAAGTGAGCAATAAAATTGGTCGCGGCCGCCATACAACCCGCCATGTAGAACTTTATCCCCTGGACAATAATGGCTGGCTGGTTGATACACCGGGTTTCAGTGTTTTGGATCTGCCGCGGATGCGGCGCGAGGAACTCCCCGGTCTGTTTCGGGATTTTGCTGCGTACGCTGAAGAATGTAAATTTGCTGATTGCCTGCATTATAAGGAAAATGAATGCGGAGTCAAAAATGCGGTAGAAAAAAATGAAATTTTGAATTCCCGCTATGAGAATTATTTATCCATGCTGGCAGAAGTAATGGAAAATGAGAGGTGTTATTAGTGGCTTTGGTTGCCCCGTCGATTTTGTCCGCGAATTTTGCCTGTCTGGGAGATGAATGCATAAAACTTCAAAATGCCGGTGCCGACTGGCTCCATATTGATGTGATGGACGGACAGTTTGTCCCCAATATAACTATTGGTCCGCCGGTTGTACGTAATATCAGACCCATCAGCAAATTATTGTTCGATGTACATCTGATGATTGAAAAACCAGAACTAATGATACCCGCCTTTATTGATGCCGGTGCAGATCTTATCACCGTTCATGTTGAAGCATGTACCCATCTGCATCGCGTCGTACATATGATCAAAGATGCCGGCTTGAAAGCCGGAGTGGCATTGAACCCGGCTACTTCCTTGTCGACCGTGGAAAACATCTTGCCGGATGTGGATCTGACTTTGATCATGAGTGTGAATCCTGGATTTGGCGGACAAAAGTTTATCCCGGCCTGCCTGGACAAAATCAAGCGACTAAAACAAATGATCCTGGCCAGTCAAACTGAAACCTGGCTGCAGGTGGACGGAGGCGTAAATCTGCAATGGAGCAAAGCTGTGGTTGAAGCGGGTGCTGATGTACTGGTAGCAGGATCATATATTTTTGGCGCCGAAGATATGCAATCCACGATCACAGGCATGAAAAAACTGGTCTGATCAACCGATAAGTGAGGGGAAACAGAAAGTATTTCAGGAATAAATACGATTATTTCATGGCATGGCTTGACCAGCGGCTACAGATAATGCTACTATAAGTCTGTCAATAAAACTGCATATTACGATTGACTTTCTTCGGGGAAGGGTGAAATTCCCTATCGGCGGTATAGCCCGCGAGCCTTACGGCAGGATTCGGTGAGATTCCGAAGCCGACAGTTACAGTCTGGATGGGAGAAGAAGGGTTGGCAAACCATGCGTAATTGTTATGTGCGCTTATTTGCTGACTTGATCTTGCTTTAAACCCCGATATATTGTCGGGGTTATTATTTTTTCAAGGGATGATTAATGATGGATGATGACAGTAAAAAATATATGCAGCGAGCCCTTGATCTGGCTGTCCTTGCTATGGGAAAAACCAGCCCCAATCCGGTTGTCGGTGCGGTAGTTGTTAAAAACAACCAGATCATTGGAGAAGGGTATCACCATAAAGCCGGTACTCCTCACGCGGAGGTCCATGCGCTGCGTGAGGCAGGGGAAGAGGCCCGGGGAGCCACCATATATGTGAGTTTGGAACCCTGCAGTCATTTTGGGCGCACGCCACCCTGTGCAGATGCACTGATCGAAGCCGGTATAAAAAAAACGGTGATTGCCACGCTTGACCCCAACCCGATGGTTGCCGGCAAGGGTATGCAGAAGTTGCTGGATGCAGGCATCGAAGTAGAACTGGGGGTAATGGAAGAGCAAGCTAGGAAACTAAATGAGATATTTTTTAAATATATCAGGACGGCGCAACCACTGGTAGCAATCAAGACCGCCATGACATTGGACGGCAAAATCGCGTCAAACAACGGTGACTCACGTTGGATCACTTCAGAAGATGCACGGGCTTATGTCCATCAACTACGTGGAATCTATGATGCCATTATGGTCGGTATCGGTACTGTTTTAAAAGACGATCCGATGCTGAACGTAAGACTTGAAAACAGCGATTATGATGATCCGGTCAGAATAATTGTCGACAGTTACCTTGAAATACCTCTGTACAGCCATATTGTTACCAGCAGCAGACAACAGCGCAGCATTATATTCTGTGCCCATGAGGCTGACCAGGCCAGACAAAAACGTCTGGAAGAAGCCGGGTGTGAGGTACAGCGCATCAATAGCGAAAGCGGTTTGCTGGTGATGGAAGAATTGCTGAATATACTCGGTGAAATGAAGATATGCAGTCTGTTGGTGGAAGGAGGCGGAACCGTAAATGCCGCTTTTTTGGAAACAGGACTGGCGGATAAAGTATATTGGTTCATTGCTCCCAAAATTATCGGCGGTAAAGATGCTCCATCTCCGGTTGGGGGAAAAGGATTTGATTTTATGAAAGAAGCCATTGAAGTGGAATCGATGGAGATTACAAGATTTACCCGTGATTATCTCATAACCGGGTATATCAGGAAATAA
>JAGFXV010000138.1 GCA_017861475.1 Bacillota bacterium
GCGGCCTGTTCTGCTGAAGGCGTGTTGTTGGCCAGGAAATATTTCAGCAATTCGACCTGCTCGCGGAATTTCAAGACATTGACTTGATTAAATCCCTCATAACACAGGCTGTAATCGCCGAAGCGAACTTCCTTCAAGCCGCCGGCTTTCTGTTTGTACACGTAATTGTCATTGGCAATGTCATTACGTTTGGGTATATAAGGGAAGTCCACCGAACCAAAGAAATAAGGTTTGAAGAATTTATTTACCAGGGCCATGTTCACATGGGTGGTTCCTTCCAGACGAGGCATCATGCCGGCGTCACGGATAAATAATTCCATGAAGGTATCCTGTTCCATACCCTTGGCACCAACGATATCCAGCAGCATTTGCGAGATCTTGTCACCCTGGCTGCATACTTTCATTTTAAGAATCGCATTATACATCAGATAACGGCGATCTTCATCAGAAGCGGAACGGAAATAATCCATACATCTCAACGCATACAGCTTCATGGTGATCAGACGCAAATACGATTCAGTGAACAATCTTCTAACATGCGAGAATGCATAGACCGGTTTGCCGTAAAGTTCACGGTTGCAGGTATGATGCAGACATTCATAAAGAGCGTGGGTAGCTTCACCGATCGAGGCCCAGCCAACCATACATTTGCCGATATTTACCGTATTCAAGGCGGAATCCCAGGCATGCGGTCCGCGGGAGAGAATGTCCGCATCAGTGACCGGATAATCATTAAGATTGAACTCAGCCACATAAGCGCAATGTGCGCCATTCGTGTTGATTTTCTTTACCAGTTCATAGTTGGGATGTTTGGTATCTACAACAAAGAAAACATATTCGCCAGTATCAGCGAATTTGCCGAATACAGACAATAACGCAGCTTTGTTGCCGTTGCCGATGTAATATTTGTTGCCTTTGGCCCGATAGGTCCCGTCGCCATTCGGATAGAGGGTCATTTCATCAGAGTAGATATCGTTGCCGTGGGCCCGCTCAGAAAGGCCAAAACCGAAAATGCCGCCTTCTCTGAGTAGTTGAGCTGCTTTATGTTTTACTGCTTCATTGTTGCCTAAAAAGATAGGTCCCAGGCCCAGTATGGTTACCTGATAGAGATATTGAAAATGGAGGGCATAGAAACCTGAAACTTCATTAAACTCACCTACCCGCCAAAGATCCCAGCGTGAATCTTCTTTTCCGTATCCGGCGGGAGTTAACAAATCAGCAAATATTTCTTCTTTTCCAATGAAATCAACATAGTCCTGATACCAGGTGAAGTTTTTATCATCTTCTTTAATGCTGTCCAAACCTTTGTTCTCAAAAAATTCGATGGTCTTGAGCATGATTTCCCTGGCCCGAGGATCCAAATGTTCTTTATTATAGTTTTTGGGGTTGAATAATACCATATTGTTTCCTTCCTTTCTTTTAAGAGTGCATAACGCAGTATCTGATTTTCTTATAATGACTATAGCACAAAATTGTTGTAAACCACAGTTCATATATATAAAGTATATTAATAAATATATTTATAGTAAATATATTTAACGTAAATATATTTTACAAGTGGAATATCACGATCATCAATTATGAGGATCATTTGTCATATATAAGTAGCCAGGATGATTACCAACATTCCCAGTATTAATCCCCTCCAGCGAACTTTCTTGTTTTTATAACCAGCTTGGGGCCATAACTGAAACACAACCAGATAAAGCATGACACCGGAAGCCAGACCAAGCATAACAGATAAAAATCCTGGGACAAGGATTAACAGATAACGGCCCAACAAGGTTCCAAGCGGGGTAATCAATGAAAGCAGCAGTGTCTGAAATAAAACGCGTCCCTTTTTCATGCCGCTCATTAATAATGGAGCGGCAATAGCCATTCCTTCCGGCATGTTATGTATACCTATTCCCATGGCAATCACCATTCCGGTTCTATTCTTCATTTCTTCTCCGAAGGCAATGGCCATCCCTTCCGGCAGATCATGCAGCGCAATCCCCAGCATGATCATATACCCCAGACCAGCCAGGGTTTGGGCAGAATTAATCGAGCTATTCTGCATACTGCTGACAATAATCATAAACAGCGTTCCTGCAGCGACCCCTAATATTGTTTTGCTGCTATCACTGATCAAAGCAGAAGGCAACATGTCGAAAATGACGACGGCAGTCATGACTCCCGAAGCCAGCCCGAGGAAAAACGAAAGGCTGCGGTGACTCCATTTCTTGTTAAAAAATAGAATGACTGCGCCAATGGTCGTGCAGATCCCGGCCAGAAAACTCCAGAATAAAGCATTGCTCATAATAACCACTCCCTAGCTAAATACTTATGTTGGAACTGGTTATTTTAGGTATTTTTATTGCTGACATATTCTAATTGCAGATGGCATATTTTACAAAAAGAGGGGGTGAACTGATGGGATTATTAAAATCAGTTGAATTGCAAGGATTGTTTAGATCATTGCTGTTTGGAGTGATTGCTTGTATTGTTGCATCCGTTGTTATTTATTTATCGGGAATTGAGGAAACATTGACCGGAACGATCGGCAGGTTGATTTTAATTGGGTCTGTATTCTATGCGGCTTGCTATGTAAGCAAATCATATGGCAGTAAAGGATTGATCCGAGGCCTTACCATGGGAGTTGTGTTTTATATTGTATTATTGATCGCTTCATTGATATTTCAGGAATCCAGAATTGATATCCAGAGCTATTTACTGAATTTGCTGATATGTCTTGGTTCTGGTGCTTTCGGGGGGATTCTGGGAATTGGACTTAATGCTGATTAAATAACTTAATAAGTTGGTGCTTGGCACCAACTTATTAAGTTATTTCGGAATATATGATTGACCCGGCAGTTATACCTGCCGGGTCAAAAGCGTCAACCAGTTGTTATGATCGTATTACAGCAGACAAATCAACGGCTGATAAAGAAGAGGATTAATCCAGCCAGCAGGAATAATATTCCCATAACCAAGCCTGGATTTGGCATATTTTAACCTCCTTGGACAGCCGTCAAATACAAATTTGAATTTTCAAAACTTAAAACGATTCATTCTTTCTTCCAGAAAACGCTACCCCCATATTTTCATTAAAAGATCTCTCACAAAAATCGGGATACGGAAATAATAAATACGCATCATTGTCACCCCTTCATAGTCTGTTTGCTTTTGACTTATACTATGAAGCGAGGTATAAAAATGTTCACATTTCTATTCTGTTCAAATCCATTGTTTTATGAATGTAGATAATTGGTTCGACTTTATGGCCGTGATATTGGTCAGAGGCAGACTGTTTTGCAGGATTTTTCCGTATTTTTTATAAATTAAACGGGTATCCAAAACCAACACGATACCCCGGTCAGTTTCACTGCGTATCAGCCTTCCGACTCCTTGTTTCAAACGTATGGCAGCATCCGGCAGCATAAAATGTTCAAAACTGTTTTTTCCCTTCTGATGGTAATATTTATCCCAGGCTGTGCAATATGGATCAGCCGGTGAGCGGAATGGGATTTTAACGATAATAAGACATTTCAGCAGTTCGCCTTTCAGGTCGATCCCCTCCCAGAAGGTTTCCAATCCCATCAGGACAGTATTTTCACTGCCGGTAAAACCGTCTATCAAGCTGGCAAATTCTCCGTCCTGGTTTTGTACCAGCAATTTCAAATCATTGGCCTGCAAAAGTGGCCGTAAAAATTCGGCTGCTTCCTCTAATTGCTTACGGGCCGTGAAGAGCACCATGGTACGACCGCCGGTAGTCAGTAAAATATCAGCCAGTACCCGTTGCAGTTCAGATCCAAAACGGGAACTAACAGGATCAGGCATATCTTCGACGATATACAGGGCGGCATTATTCTCATAATCAAAGGGTGAACTCTCTATCATGGTATTGAGCCGCCAATCCTGCGCATACCAGTCTAACCCGCTACGGTTTATAAAGTTCTCAAAACTGTTATTGACCGTCATTGTGGCTGACAGCATAACCAGCGTATTTAATTTTTGGTATAGAATTTTGTCCAGACTGTCACCGGTATAGATCGGTGAAGAACTTATGGCTACTACCCTGCCCCGTTCATACTCCAGCCAGCAGATCGCGTCAATGCGGTCAATGTTTGTTTCCATGATGGTTAATGCGGAGTGCCTGATTTCACTTAAAGCAGTAAGTATGCCGAAGAGTTCTAAAGCATCATCGCTCTCTGCCATCTCTTCATGAAGTGCAGTCAGTTTCTCGACAAGCAGCCCCATCGCTTTTTCCAATTCAGCAAAAATATGTTGCGCTTGAACAAAAGCAGGACGTTTTCTTTCATGGGGTTTTAGCACGTGATGAAAATTATAATTTTCTTCATATTTGGCAACTCGATCAAACCATTGAAAAAAGTCGCCCGTCAGTTGAGAAACTTGATCAGCAAACGTTGTTGCTTCCGAAATAAGGCTGGATAAATGAGGATAGGCGGACATGAGATGCAGCAAATAGCCTCTGCGCACCTTTCCCTTGCCCTTCTCGTATAAAGCGCTCAGCAGTTGCTTGATTTCAAAGTGTCCAAAACGCAGGGATAATTGTTCAAATGATTCCCGGATAAAGGTATGTGCTTCATCAACGATTAGATATTCATAATCAGGCAGGATGCTTTTTTCACGATTTTCGATCAGCATATCCGAGAGCAGCAAGGCATGATTAACGATAATCAAATCAGCCTTGTGAACGTTTCGGATCATTTTCAAGCGAAAACATTTATCCTGATAGCGGCATTGGTCGCGCAAACAACTGGTGCGGTCTGCAGCCACGATTGACCAGTGCTGCATGGTTTCACTGGATAGTTCCAGTTCTTTGCGATCACCACTGCGGGTATTTTCTGCCCAGACCAGTATGGCCTGGAAAAAATCCATTTCGGCTTCTGAAAGGCTTTTTTTGCCGGCATGAATTTGCAGATATTTATTCCAACAGAGAAAATTTTCCCGCCCTTTGGCTTCGGCATATTTGATTTTGCTTTCCATGATTTTAAGCAGATCAGGCAGATCTCGATCCGTAATTTGCTGCTGCAGGGCTTTGGTACGGGTCGATACAACGACTTTGTCTTTGGCTTCCTGGGCCCATAATATGGCCGGTATCAAATAGGCAAAAGTCTTGCCTACCCCGGTGCCGGCCTCAGCCAGCAGAAAACCGTCATCAAC
>JAGFXV010000139.1 GCA_017861475.1 Bacillota bacterium
TTTACCGGCGAATGGGGCGGAACCATGTGTATTACTGAAGCGGGGGCTGGATCCGACGTTGGAAACGCAGGCACCAGAGCATATCCGACCGATACCCCCGGGCTTTATAAAATTAAGGGCGGAAAAATGTTTATAACCGCTGGTGATCATGATATTGCCAAGAACTTTGTCCATCTGTGTCTGGCCCGCATCGAAGGTGCCAGAAGAGGAACTGCCGGATTGTCATTATTTATTGTCCCTAAAATCTGGGTCAATGAAGATGGCTCGTTGGGCGAATCCAATGATGTAAATACGGTTGCCATCGAACATAAAATGGGCCTCAAGGGTTCGGCCACATGCCAACTGGCCTTTGGTGAAAACAACAACTGCTTTGGCTGGCTGATCGGCAATCCTCCCGGAGAAGATGGCAAAGGCGAAGGCATGGCTCAGATGTTCCAGATGATGAACGAAGAAAGACTGGGCACCGGTCTTCTGGCGTTAGGTACTGCTTCCGCTGCTTATCAGCAAGCGCTGGCTTATACCAAGGAAAGAATCCAATCGGCCAAACTGACTGATATGAAAGGACCGGCGGTCAGGATTATAGAACATGAGGACGTCAGGCGTATGCTGATGATGCAAAAATCATGCATTGAAGCTATTCGTGCCATGATCATGAAGACCTATTACTATATTGATATGTCACATGACAGTGATGATCCCGAAGAAAGAGAATTCGGCAACTTGATGTTCCATATCGGCAATCCGCTCTGTAAAGCCTACGCTTCAGATTTGGCCTGGACACTGATTGCAGATGCTATCCAGTGCTACGGCGGATACGGTTTCATTGAAGAATATCCGGTAGCCCAGTATGCCCGGGATGTAAAGATTTTCTCCATCTGGGAAGGCACCAACTACATCCAGGCACTTGATCTCTGCGCCCGTAAATTCACCATGAAGAAGGGCAAAGTGCTCATGAGCTTCTTTGGTGAAGTAGGTAAATTTATGGCCGCCAACAAGGAAGCGGCCGGTTTCGAAGATGCGATGAAAGTCTATGAAGAAGCGTTTAATGCTTTTGGTGCTATAATGGGGTCCTTCAACGGATATATGCAAGCCGGCAAGATCCAAATGCTGGGTCTCTTTGCTACTCGCATCCTGCATGCTACGTCTATTATCTATAGTGGTATGTGTATATTGGATCAGGGTATTCTTGCTGCCAGCAAATTGGCCGAAATTGGTGAAGATCACTATGATGCCAATTTCTATAAAGGCAAAATTGCCAGCGCAAAATTCTACACTATGAATGTAGTCCCAAATATCTTTACCATTCAGAAGGTGATTGCTCTGGGTGATACAACCGCAGCAGACATTCCCGAAGAAGCGCTGCGTTAGGCAAAAAGCGATAAATAAGAACCCCACCCGCTGACGCAATCATAGATTGCTTGCGGGTCCCGGGAACCTTGTTGTTTCATAATTAAAATCAAGCCGCGGATTTGCTCCAAGCAGGTCCGCGGCTTTGTGTTGCTAAAATTTATTTCATTGGGTCGATAGATGAAGAAAAAATAATTTGTTTACTGAATAATTTATCAAAACAAGTTAGGGTATTTCTTTAAAGAAGCAACATTAATTCTAAGTAACGGAAGAATACAGATTTATATTCTAGAATAATACCACAGGCAGATGCGAGGGTTACAAGGTATTAGGATGTTTAGGTAACAAAATGTTGAATTTATTTACAAAATTATTTAAAAGCGGGAATTGAAATTCCTGCTTTAATAATTCCAATAAAGTAATAAACATCACCTTAATTTTTCGTTTTTGTTAATATGCCTCTGTGATAAAATGATGCTTAACATTTAAAACATTTCCTAAAATTCCAGCTATTCAAATTATTCCAACTTCGTTGCATAGATGGCAGTAAATTTATGTTACCAAATAAAGTGTGAGGGGGAGTGGGTTTAACACGACTGCGGATAATTTTTGCAGGTGAAGCCTTGTGTCGGTAAATAAGCTTGAACTGCAAAGGTTTTCCAGGAAACAAAAACCGAGACTATTTAAGGATTAATAAGGAGGCGTATAGGATTGAGCGCAGGTAATTTTATTTATGATACCAGAGACCAGCTGTTTATTCTTAAAGAATGGTTGGATATGGACAAATTGTTTGGTATGGAAGCATATCGCGATTATTATAGCAAGGATGACATCGATTCATTTATCGATGTAAGCTATAAAGTTTGCCGTGATGTTATCGCTCCTGCCAACCAGGAATGTGACGAAATTGGTTTAAAATTTGTTGACGGTGTGGTCGTTACTCCGCCGGCAGTTAAAAAAGCTTATGGAACGATTATGGAAGCCGGTCTGGGACCACAGAGTGCTGACCGCGAAGTGGAAGGACGTTTGCCCCTGGTTATAAGTGCTGCTTACGGTGAATTGCAGATAAACGCCTCTCCGGCAGTTGCTACCTACTATGGCTTGACTGCTGGTGCGGGCGGTGTTATTCAAACATATTCAACACCTGAACTAAAAGAAAGATTCCTGCCCAAGATGTTTTCCGGTGAATGGGGCGGAACCATGTGTATCACCGAAGCCGGTGCCGGATCTGACGTCGGCAATGCTGCTACCAAAGCATATCCGACTGATACCCCCGGGCTTTATAAAATCAAAGGCAGCAAAATGTTTATTACGGCCGGCGATCATGATATTGCCAAGAACTTTGTCCATTTGGTTTTGGCCAAAATTGACGGCGCCCGTAAAGGCACTGCCGGTCTTTCTCTTTTCATAGTGCCGAAAATATGGGTAAACGAAGATGGCTCGCTGGGTGATAGCAATGATGTTATCACGGTTGCCATTGAACATAAAATGGGCCTTAAAGGTTCGGCAACTGCACAGTTGGCTTTTGGCGAAGAAAACAACTGCTTTGGCTGGCTGATCGGCAACCCGCCTGGGGAAGACGGCAAAGGGGAAGGCATGGCCCAGATGTTCCAGATGATGAATGAAGAAAGACTGGGAACCGGTATGTTGGCTCTGGGTACTGCCAATGCCGCATATCAGCAGGCCATTGCCTATACCAAGGAAAGAGTCCAGTCCGCCAAATTAACGGATATGAAGGGCGGAGCAGTCAGAATTATTGAGCATGAAGACATCAGACGCATGTTGATCAAACAGAAAGCCTGTGTTGAAGCCATCCGCGCCATGATCATGAAGACCTACTATTATATCGACTTGTCTCATGATAGTGATGATCCGGAAGAAAAAGAATTCGCCAACCTGATGTTCCATATCGGCAATCCGCTCTGCAAGGCCTATGCTTCGGATATGGCCTGGGATCTTATCTGCGACGCCATCCAGTGCTATGGCGGTTATGGATTCATTGAAGAATATCCAGTAGCCCAATATGCGCGTGATGTAAAAATCTTCTCCATCTGGGAAGGAACCAACTACATTCAGGCGCTTGATCTCTGCGCCCGCAAATTTACCATGAAAAAAGGCAAAGTGCTGATGAATTTCTTTGGTGAAGTAGGCAAATTTATTGCTGCCAACAAGGAAGCAGCTGGGTTTGAAGATCTTGTGAAGCTTTATGAAGAAGCATTTGCGGCCTTTGGAGGTATCATGGGGTCCTTTAACGGATATATGCAAGCCGGCAAGATCCAGATGCTGGGCCTTTATGCTACTCGTATCCTGCGTGCTACAGCCATGATCTATGCTGGCATGTGCATCCTTGATCAGGGCATACTGGCGGCCAAGAAATTGGCTGAAGTCGGTGAAGATCATTATGATGCCGGATTCTACAAAGGCAAAATCACCAGTGCCAGATACTATATCATGAACGAACTGCCTGATATCTTTACCATTCAAAGAGTTATTGCCATGGGCGATACCAGTGCAGTTGACATCGCCGAAGAAAATATTCGCTAAGAAACCCGGATGAATTGTTTTTAAATAATTGACCGCAGATTTTGCTTTAAGCAGAGTCTGCGGTTTTTCTTTGGGGTAAATATTAGTAAAAAAGCTGAGGATATAAAGTGATTGCTGCTGCTTGCTATTTTGACATTTACCTGATATGATGCTTTTGAAGTATAACTTATACGAATACCGGATAATGGAAAGGAGCAGACTTATGCCCGACAACAAACAAAAATTCCTGGTGGAAGTTCTGCAGGGAACACAGGTAATGAGCGGTGGTTGAAACTGCAGCAGTGACTGCTCATCGGCAGCCAGTTGTGGCACAACTGTTCATTACGAAGATATGGTTGATACTATGGCAAATGAACTCAAACTTCAGTTCGGAGATCAAGTTGAAGTGAAATATGTCGATGTTGACAAGGAAGGATTGGATAATTATCCGATCATGAATCGGGTATTGCAAATGGGTTATCCGTATCCAATCACATTGATTAACGGAGAGCCTAAATTTGCCGGAGGAATCATGATCTCCGAAGTCAAACAAAGTATTGAGGAACTTTTGAAAACATCGTAACAGGATGTTGAAATAAGTGAATTAAAGCATTAAAACCCGTTTTCTGCAGCGTATTTAAGTACGCTAATGAACGGGTTTTGTATTTTCTGCAAAATAATTTTATTTCAATCGATATTCCAAACACATAGGATGCGATCCGGAAGCCGTTTAATAGGTATTTATAATATCCTGCCAACCTGCCATATTCCAATAATAAAATAAACTTCTCCCATAATTCACCAATAGTAGACGGAAGTCTATGTTAAAATAGTATAGAATATTTACATATTTTCAAAAATTGAATTAAATCCAACAATAATATTTAAGGAGGAACGGTCTGTTTTGTTATTTCTACAAAATATATGAGGGGGAGTAGGATGTTTCAGGAAGAATACCGCCGTAAACTAGTATCCGCAGAAGAAGCTGTTAAATGCGTTAAATCCGGTGATATCGTTGACTATGGTTTCTTTAATGGCAAACCGGTGCTTTGCGATCAGGCATTGGCCAAGAGGACGGAACTGCGTGATGTCAAGGTCTATTGTGCAGTTACCATCCCGCCTGTTCCTGAAGTTGCCAAAGTCAGGGATAGTTTCACTTATCATGACTGGCAGTTCAGCAAGATTGCCAGGGTCCTGCAGAGTTTTGGACTGTGCTATTATTCACCCATATTGTATCATCAGGCACCTAGCTTATACCGGGATGGGATCGCACCACACAGGAATG
>JAGFXV010000140.1 GCA_017861475.1 Bacillota bacterium
ATGAGCCACAACCGGGCTACCAACGCTATCGACAACGGTATATTCAAGAGAGAAATCGTACCCGTGGAAATAACCACGAAAAAAGGCGTTACCGTAATCGATACTGACGAACATCCCATCCGCGGAGCCAGCATGGAAAGCGTTGGCAAACTGAAACCCGCATTCAAGAAAGACGGCGGAGTAGTAACCGCAGCGAATGCTTCCGGCATCAATGACGGCGCATCTGCAGTCGTTATCATGTCCAAGAAAAAAGCAGAAGAACTTGGTATTAAACCGCTGCTGAAACTGGTCAACATCTGCGCCATTGGTGTAGATCCCCAGATCATGGGCATCGGACCGGCAGAAGCGATTCCGAAGTGCTTAAAACAGGCTGGATGGAATTTCGAAGACGTAGACTATTGGGAAATCAACGAAGCTTTTGCCCCACAGTTCCTGGGCTGCGGTATTCGCCTAAAAGAAAAATACAACATGGAACTGAGCATGGATAAAGTCAACCACAACGGTTCCGGAATCGCTTTGGGTCATCCCATCGGCAGTACCGGACTGCGGATTATCGTATCCCTTTACTATGAAATGGAAAGACTGGGCCTGACCAAAGGCGGCGCTTCCCTCTGCGTAGGTACCGGACCGGCCATGGCTTCGCTCTGGACACGTGATATCTAAGGTTGGATATCAGGATATGAGACAAGATTTGGTGATATAGCTTCCCTTTTGTTAGTAGACCCTTTCCCTTAAAATATGGAGCTGCCGGGTTCAAAGATATTGCATAGTTGGCGGGCTATTGCAGTAATTGATTTGAACCGGTAGCTCCCAAAACCCAAAATATTTATATTCGTTAATTATACTATAAATTTGAGGAGGTTTTTATAATGGATTTTCGTTTAACTGAAGAACAAGAAATGATCAGACAAATGGCGGCTGATTTCGCAGCCAACGAAATAGCCCCTTATGCAATTGAATGGGATAAAGCTGATTCAGTTCCTTTTGATACCATTGCTAAAATGCAGGATCTGGGTCTGATGACCATTGGTATTCCAGCAGAATACGGCGGAGACGGACTGGACTGGTTATCTAAATATTTGGTAATCGATGAAATTGGCCAGGGCGATGCCGGTTTAGGCACCATGGTAGTTGCTTCTTCCCTGCTGGCTTCCGACCCGATTTGGGTAGGTGCCAATGACGAACAGAAAAAATGGTGGTATGGCCGCATGCTGGAAGGCGCTGTCTGCGGATTCTGCCTGACCGAGCCCGGTGCTGGTTCAGATGCTTTGGGCATGTCCTGCAAAGTTGTCAAGGACGGCAATGATTATATACTGAACGGAACCAAACAGTTTATCACCAACGGCGGATTTGCCAAAAACTTCTCCGTTTTTGCCACTCTGGATAAAAAAATGGGTAACAAAGGTCTTTGTGCTCTTATGGTTGATAGAGATTTCCCCGGCGTATCCATCGGCCCGAAAGAAGACAAATTGGGAATCAGAAGCACCAGTACCACCCAGGTCATTTTTGAAGATGTTCGTGTACCCGGTTGGATGATGCTGGGCGGCGAAGGCAAAGGCACCCCCATCCTGATGGAGACCCTGGACCTCTCCCGGACCGCTATTGCTGCACTGGCAACCGGAATCTCAACGGCAGCTTTAAATGCAGCTCTTGCCTATGCCAATGACAGACAACAATTTGGCAAACCGATTTCAACATTCCAGGCTATTTCATTCATGCTGGCTGACATGGCTACTGCAGTAGAAACTTCACGTCTGCTTTATCAGAAGGCTGCCTGGCTGCAGGACAATGATCTGCCCTTCAAGATGCCTTCCAATATGGCTAAAATGTATGCAGCCGATTCTGCCATGAAAGTCACAGTTGATGCCGTACAGGTCTTCGGTGGATATGGATACACCAAAGAATATCCGGTTGAAAAATACATGCGCGATGCCAAAATCATGCAGATATTCGAAGGTACCGTACAGGTTCAGAGAATGGTCATCGGCAAATATCTGAGCCAGAATGGGTATAATCCTTACGTATAAGTCTGGGATAATTATCTCAGCTTTAATATAAGTCAAGTCTTATAACTAATCCTTATTTTCTTTCCCTCCCTCGCCCGGGCTGACCCTGCCCGGGCACTTTTTTATCCATTCAAACTGAAACAAAGCGAGCAAAAAAAAGGATCTCATCGAGATCCTTTTAATAACATGATTATATTTTTAAATAATTTAAACTGCTGCTTCCTGACGTATTGCTTTAATATCCTGCAAACGATTTAATCTTGACGGTCCTGGCCCGTATTTTATTTGTGCTCCGATCGCCACCATAGAGTAAAACCCAGCCACCGATTCCTTACTGGTTGACATTGGCAAAACGCACGCAAGAACATTATTATATTTACCATGTAAATTTTCCGTTAAAATTCTGCGATTTTTGCTCCGATCCCATTTTATCCAATCACCGTGTTTGATTGAGGTACATTTCAAAAGCCCGGTCGTACTTTTACAGTAATCAAGTATTGCCGGATCTTCAGGACCTAGACGCTGCCAATAGAATTTTAGGTCTACCGGGCGCAGAGGCCTGTTTTTACCCATCATCCTGAAATCTTGCAGGCCCCAGAGATTATTTCTGCCACCTGCGTACTTTTCATCAAAACAAATAATTCCTTTAAGAGTCGGCATGTTGCTGCGCAATGACAGCGCTCTCCGTAACATAGTCATGTTTTCAACAAACAAATATTTTATATCTGATCGGTTGATAATATATTTCAATTCATCGTCATCCACCAGAGGCGTAATCGTATTGACGACCGCCCCGCACATCAGTACGCCCATATTGATCCATCCACGCTGAGCAGAAACTTGGGACATGACCGCAATGTCATCCCCTTTCCGAACCCCTCGCCGAATCAAGGCTATGGCAATTTCCTCCGATATTCCTGCCCATTCAGAATAGCTGATGGTTTTCCATTCTCTGCCTGATTTGAAAGTATTGGCAGGTTTATTTCCGTGATGTTGAACAGTATTGTAAAACATCTGCGGAATAGTCGGTAATTCTGCTTTGAAACGGTCGATAATTTCGATTCCCTCACCTGACACTGATTTCATTTTCCCTTTCTCCTTTCTCCTTATAAAATCCCTCTCTCTATTGCGTTTTGTTACAAGCCGAACCAGCCTGAACAAATTTACATTCGCGTTCAAATTTTCCAATTATCTTTATTTTAATTATATATTTAAAATATTTAAACTTTCAATTTATATATGATACGTAAGTAAATATTACATATAATGTCTATTACCCTTCTTTTGTTAAAGATTCAGTAGTTCCTATAAACAAATATCCCTACAATAAAAGAACGGGAAGCAAATGCTTCCCGCAGAATTCAATGAATCATGTTTCATTTTTATTTTTTGTTGATGCCTGTTAACTGACCTTGTTCTCCAGTCTCAGCTTGTCGGCAATAATGGCAATAAATTCAGAGTTGGTAGGTTTCCCTTTCTCACCACTGATGGTGTAACCAAAGAATTTATTGATTTTATCATAATCACCGCGATCCCAGGCAAGTTCGATCGCATGTCTGATGGCTCTTTCCACCCGGCTGGGCGTAGTATCATATTTTTGTGCAATAGTGGGATACAGTTCTTTGGTAACGGCCCCCAGATAATTGATTTCGTCCACAACCAGCATAATTGCATCACGTAAATATTGATAGCCTTTTACGTGAGCAGGTACCCCAATTTCATGAATGATTTTGGTGACTTCAACTTCCAAATCTTTGGGAACAGGACTGGGCATGGCAATAGTTACGGCACTGCCTTTGGGTGTTTTCATTTTTACGTCCCTGGCAACCTGTTTGATACGTTCACCCAGGACTTGAAGATTAAACGGTTTAAGTATATAGTAATCGGCACCCAATTGTACTGCCTTCTGGGTAATGTTCTCCTGCCCGAATGCGGTTAGAATAACAACTTTTGGTCTGGGATTGAGATGCATCTCATTGAGTTTTTCCAAAACACCAATCCCGTCCACATAGGGCATAATCAAATCGAGGATAAGCACCTCAACTTCCTTTTTGGCGACTACATCCAGAACTTCCATCCCATTTGCGCATACATCGATTAATTCAAAATCCGGTTCGTTGGTAAAATAGTCACGCAAAATGCCGCAAAATTCTCGGTTATCATCCGCCACAAGCACTTTAATCTGATTGCCTTCACCAAACATTTTTGTAAATCCCCCCTCTTTACAAAATAGGTCAGGTATATTTAACTTAATAGCCTTTTTCGACGATTCGCTTATTGATTCCTCTTTTTGCATTCCACTAAATTAATTTAATAACTTGCACAGCCTGCTATAAATATACAGTATTAAACATAATTAACTATCTTGATTTTGCAAGGTAACATCATAATATATCCGTTCAAGCTTAATTTACCTGAAGAAATGCTGCTTGAGAAATTGTCGAAATCTTTTTTTCATTGCTTACCATGGAAGGCATTTCCGACAACATATTATCCATAAAAATGCCGTAACCTGAACTGGGATCATTTAAAAAGACATGGGTCACTGCGCCGACAATCTTATTGTCCTGAATAATCGGACTTCCTGACATACCCTGCACAATTCCGCCAGATATACTTAAAAGCCTTGGATCGGTTACTTTTATGATCATGCCTTTGCCGTTTTCTCGATGCGGAAATACTTTTTCTATTTGAATATCCCATTTTTCAATCGTGTTTCCGTTCACAACCGTCCACATCTGGGCATCACCTGTATGGACCTGATGCGCATAAGCGACTTCCATCCTCGGAGCTTGCCGATAACTGTCGCTGTTATCGTCTATTATACCATATATTCCTGACCCGGCATTTTTTAAAATTCTCCCGGAAATTTCACCTTGCTCATCAAATACTCCGATTTTCTCCCCCGGGTTGCCGGGCTTTCCTGCCTTGATCATCTGGATGGAAGCACTCAAAACCTTTCCGCTCAATATATCAATGCCCTGTTTGGTATCGGCATCCATAATAATATGACCCAATGCAGCAAATTGCCCGGTATCAGGATCTATGAAACTTAAAGTGCCGACACCAACTACTCCGTCTCTAACATAGAGTCCGATTCGATAACGATTGGTTTCCTGACAGAAAACTGCTTTAACCGGCAA
>JAGFXV010000141.1 GCA_017861475.1 Bacillota bacterium
AAACGTGTAGTATTCCGTAAAACCGTTAAAGGCCATAAAGGAGCTGAGCGGGTTCATATAAATCTGCTTTGCAAACACATAATGACCGTACGGCAAGTCGCTGGTTTTCGCCGTTGCTTTGTTCATTGGATTGGCGGCGCAGGTAATAATGGCAGCAATACAGAGCATGACGGTGAGAGAAACCACCCATTTTTTCGGCTTCTTAAACCGCAGGACATTTTTTACCCGTTCCCCGATGCCAGTTTCACCAAAAGCGAGCGGGCTGGCGGCAGGAAGACGCCGGTTCATGGCAAAAGCCAACAGGGAAGTGCTGTAATCATGCGCGATGTGGGAGCCGGTTGTTGACAATATCTTTTCGTCACAACTCATTTCCATATCTTTGGCCATGAGGATAAAAGCCAGCCAAACCAGCGGGTTAAACCAGTGAACAGCCAGCACACAAAAACCAATAAGCTTTATCAGATAGTCTTTTCGCTGCAAATGAAATTTCTCATGCTGAAGGATGTACCCTTGCTCCACTTCTCCCAACCCGAAGGGAATGTAGATTTGCGGTCTGATAAAGCCAAGAATGAAAGGAGAACGTATTTTATCGGACTCAAAAACATTGTCTTCCAGCCGGACTGCGGTGGACATGCGGCGGTTCAGACGAGTATAGGTGACGATGCTGTAGACAAGAAGTACAGCAATACCGGCGCACCAAAGAATCGTCCCAAGCAGTATCCATAGTTGCATGGGATTGACACTGGCGTATGGAGCAGCTGCGGGCAGGCTTTCGCTGATCATGGAATTCATGGCCGGAATGCCCACTGTCACCTTGGGAATCTCCATATAAACTACATCGGTGGGAATATAACTGAGTGCTGCCCCGCCGCTGCTTTGAGCTGTAGTCATGTCAAAAGGTTGGGTTTGAAAAATGCTGAATACGGAAGAAAAGGATACCGGGCAAACTAAACGAAACAGAACAACAGACCATAACAGATAGGCGTACTTTTTCGGGGCCCTTTTAATAAGCAACCGGATAAGAATTATTGCCAGGATAACATAACTTGCCGTGATGCTCATGTTTAATATCTTTAAAAACAACGCTTCCATATTATTTCTCCTTGTGCGCGTCTATCAGACGTTTGAGTTCATCGGCTTGCTTTTGAGAGATGGTTTTACCACCGAGAAATGAAGTAAGAAACTGGGGCAGAGATCCTTCGAAGGCTCTATCAATAAAGCATTCGCTCTCATAGGCTTGTATCTGTTCCTTGGGGACGATCGAACTGACAACAGTATGCTCGTTTTTTAGGAGACCCTTTTCACACATTTTGCGAAGTACGGTGTAGGTAGTGGGCTTTTTCCAACCCAGTTTTTCAGCGCACAATGTTACCAGGTGTCCTGATGCCACCGGTTCGTTTTCCCATACAACCAACATAAAACGGTAGTCGCTTTCACATAGCTTCAAATCTTCCATTATATTTGCCTCCCATCGCAGGTTTATAATTATAAACCTGTTGTTAGTTTATAATTATAAACCAGACTTGTCAATAACGAAGGGATAGCAATTTAACAGCATAATGTATCCTGTTAATCAAACGACGAAAGAAACAAGCTTCTTGTGACAGACATCTTTGGTGATGTAATATCAAGATATAATATATAAATCCAATGAAATTTATTAGTTTTAAATACGAGGAGATTGAAATGTACAAAATATTGGTCGTGGATGATGAACCCGCAATACGTGATTTGGTGGAGATGCTTCTGGTCAGGGAAGGATACGTTGTATCAACCGCCGCCGATGGCCATCAGGCTTTAGCACTGGTGGACTCATTTAAACCGGACTTGATCATTTTGGATATTATGCTTCCTGACATGAATGGTCATGAGGTTTGCCGGATGGTTGCAGAGCGTTATCATACGCCGGTGATTATGCTGACCGCCAAAAATGATGTTGTTGACAAGGTGCTGGGATTGGAATTTGGCGCTGACGATTATATAACCAAGCCCTTTGACGGAAGAGAACTGCTGGTGCGCGTAAAAGTCTTGCTGCGCCGTTTAGGCAGACTTACCACGGTGAATCAAGCTATTTCCTATCTCGATCTGGAAATTAACCTGGATAATAAAACCGTATTTAAAAACCATAAAAATATTGTCCTGACGCCCAAGGAATTTCAAATACTGGAGATAATGGCGAAAAACCCTCAGCGGGTATACAGCCGGGATGAACTTTTGGAAAGAATCTGGGGATATGATTATCTTGGTGATAGCCGGGCGGTAGATATTCAAATTGCCAGGCTGCGTAAAAAGCTGGAAGATAACGGCGATCATTCCCGCTATATTCAAACGGTGCATGGATTCGGCTACCGGTTTGGAGGGAACTAGCTTGCGTATTCGGACCAGGTTAATCATTTACTACATATCCGCAACGTTGCTCCTCATGCTTGCTGTAGGGGAAGCCATATTGATCGGAATTGAGCACAACAGCATGAAAACCGTGGAAAAACAGCTGGTTGAACAAAGCGATTCGGCTGTTGTCTATATAAATCAGATCTTACTCCTGGATAAATCCGGTGTATCAGGACTTCTAACAAATGCCGACAGCATCACAACAAACCTCAGTGCAGGAAACCGCGAGGTCAGGATTTACGATCAAAAAGGCAAACTGCTCAGCGCCGCTATCGATGGCCGGGTACAGAATATCCAGCGGGAAGATATAAAGCAATATTCAAATATTCTAAAGCCGGCTTTAAATAACCATTTCTCTTATATTATTCATGACAATAAAATGTACTTCGCTTCTCCGATTGAACTGCAAGGTTCAGTCGTGGGGGTGTTGGAATTTGTCTATTCGCTTGATATGCTTAATACCCTTCTTACCTCCACCCGGAAAATAATGATGAGCGGGGCATTGCTTTTTATGCTTCTGATTGCCTTACTCACGATATTTATTTCCAACCGCATCGTAAAACCCATTGAAGAGTTGTCGGAAGCCACCAACCGATATGCCAGCCGGGATTTTACTCCAATCGAATGGAAGCAGCAGGATGAATTGGGAAGCCTGGTACGTAATTTCAACGCCATGGGAGAAGAATTGCAGGATTATATCAAACGGCAAAAACAGTTTGTTGCCAATGTATCTCATGAACTGCGTACGCCACTGACGGCTATTAGAGGATATGCCCAGTATTTAAGTGAGGAAGTGGATTCTCGCCCTGATATTGATAAGGCTGTTTATCATCTGAATAATGAATCGGCCAGATTACAGAGATTGGTCGACCAGCTGCTGCTTTTGTCCCGTCTGGATAATCAGAAGGATACTGTTACATTGGCAGCGATTGATTGGGGCCAACTGGTTCAGGAAAGTCTGGACAAAATGAGACTGTCGGCGCAGAAATATAAAGTACGTTTTAAGGCTGAAATTGAGAAAGACGTTTTTGTTCTGGGCGATGCTGAAAAGCTCATTCAGGTAATCATGAACCTCCTTGATAATGCCGTCAAATTTTCTCCAACCAACGAATGGGTGGCGGTCAATCTCCGGTCAGAAGGAGAACATGCAGTTTTAAATATCGAGGATCATGGTACCGGTGTGGCGGAAGAGGATTTAAATAAAGTATTTGAACGTTTCTACCGTGGAGCCAATACGCATAGCACAGGTGGTACCGGACTCGGCTTGGCTATAAGCCGGGAAATAATCATAGCTCATCACGGTGCAATCAAGCTTTTTAACCTGGAACAAGGCGGCACTGTAGTAAAAGTATCGATTCCTCTCGCCAATTAATTGATCCGTAGCAAATGTTACAGAATTGAAACAAAACTGATGCGAAAGTGAAAGATTATCTTGTTATCGTTTCCTTATCGGAATCTTAATTAATCTTTCATGGGGGGGACTTATAATGAAAAAACTTATTACTGTTTTGTTATCAGGGATTCTGCTCATCAGCCTGGCGGGCTGTGGCAACTTAAAAGAAAAAAAAGAAGATGTCGTAACGGTACTACCCAAGGGAGAAGGTCAAGAACTGGCGGTTGTAGGAATGAATGAAGTCCATGCCGGCAGTCTGCTTGATATTTCTCCGGATAAAAAAACCGTCCTGTTTACCTGGAACGGAAGCTCTGCCGACGCTGCTGCGCTGCCTCGCAATTTATATACCACTGACCTGACCGGTCACACCGTTTCCCGATATAGTACCTCAGATAAATACCAGGATTATGCCAGGTTTTCTCCGGATGGGAAAAAGGTTGTTACCCTGGAACATAAGCAGGATTATGTGGAGGGGTTTATCAGCGCCAACAAAGCCAATGCGGATAGAAAAATGTTGAAAGAAACGGAAGATACCGTACAGTATCCCTGGGGATGGTGCCCGGAAGAACTGTCACCGGTTTCCTGGACTTCAGACAGTCACAATTTTTCCGTTGCCTTTAGTTGTTACAGATATGGCAATAACAAAATTTTCATCTTTGATGAGAACGGCAAAAGGACAAAGGAAATTGACGCCAAAGCAAATGGATTAGATCGACTCAGATATCCCTGCTTTTTAAATAATGAGACGGTACTGGCAGTTGGCGAAAAAATTGTGAATCATCAGGTGGAGTATGGAATTTATGCCTTCAGCTTGAATTCGAAAACCATAAACCCCAAAAAAGTAGTAGATCCGGCAGGGCGGGAACATATAACGTTCGCGGTGTCTCCCAATAAGAAAATGATTGCCTATGCAGGCAGGGTCAAAGAAACGGGCATGTATGAAATCAAGGCGGACGCTATTGATAAAAACTTAAATACAACATTGCTAGGGGCTACCGGCAGTAATTCCATCAGACAGATTACATGGTCACCGGACAACCAGCATTTGGTTTATGTGGATGGTGGAAATATGTGGCTTTACAATCCATCAAGCTGTGATAAAAAGCAAATTGTCTCAATGAATTATATCAGTAAAGTAGTCTGGATAAACAGCCGGGAACTTTTATTCAGCGGAATTGACCAAAGTAAGCTGGAGACTGAAAAAATTTATGATTTAAAACTAAATTAGATCTTTGCATTTATGAATGAGCGTTTTAAAAGGCTGCCGCTGGTTGGGCAGCCTTTTAATGCACTCCAACAATGCAACCCGCTCTTTGACATATATCGGTGAACGAGTCGGAAGATTAACCG
>JAGFXV010000431.1 GCA_017861475.1 Bacillota bacterium
ACGGGGCCGGCCTTCCAGAACCAGCTGAACCAGGGTTAGAAAACCGATTTTTTCTCCATGATAAAAGCCGTGACATTCTTCCATTATGTTAAGACCGTCCTGTAGTGAATGCGCGGCTGCAACCCCGCCGCTTTCAAAGCCCAAACCGCTCAGCAGTATGTTGGCTTCCACGACTTTTTCAAATGCAGAGGTAACCACGTGCTCGTCATTAGCAATTTTGGCTTGCAGACCGTATTCCATCAAAATATCGAAACACAGATTTGCACAGGCCAGCGCTGCGGAAGTAGCCTGACCGCGGGCGACATTTAGTGAGCCTGATTTTGCACAGGCATCGGCTTCGAACCAGGTAGCCATCGCATCACCCATTCCTGCTACCAGCATTCTGGTTGGTGATTTGGCGATAATAGCTGTATCTACCAGGACTACGTCAGGATTACGGGGCGGAATGAAAAAACGTTCAATGGTACCGTCTTCCTTATAAACAACTGACATAGCACTGCAGGGAGCATCACTTGAAGCGATGGTGGGCAGAATCACAGTGGCCGCTTTGGCTGCAGCTGCAACGGCCTTGGCTGTATCAAGAACTTTCCCGCCGCCGCTGCCGATGACAACGTCACAATTGTTTTGTACTGCGATTCCGGTCAAACGTTCGATTTCAGGCGTACTGCATTCGCCTTGAAACAGTACTTCCACCTGGCTGATTCCGTTTTCAGCAAAGCTTTTTTCGCGTCCTTCCCTGGTTGCGGTCAATCCTGTTTTACCGCCGATTACCAATGCATTTTTACCCAGCTTCTTGATGTGCCGACCAATTTCAAAAATCGCGCCTTCTCCTTGTACATAGCGACTGGGTGAGATCATTACTTTTACATTTCCTGCCATCATTATACCTCCAAATCTTATTACGAATATAACAAAAGTTAGAATATTCTAACAAATATAGTTGCCAAAATTATCATAGCAGTCCAACAACTACTTAGTCAAATGAATCGCTATATACCAGATTATGAAATGCAATTAATGACGAGCATCTTCAGGTTAACGTATCAAATTCTTAATACTCTTCGATTGGCTTTGTCAGCATACATAGCCTGATCAGCTTGTTTGAGAACATCTTGCACGGAATATTGAATGTTGGAACGGACGGCATATCCTATCGAAATACCGATCACAAAAGGACTGAGCTTGTTGTGCTCAGCTACGGCGGTTCTGATTTTATCGGCCAAAGCACGGCAGACTGTTTCGCTGCTGATCGGAACCACAATTGCAAATTCATCTCCGCCAAACCTTGCTACAACGTCATTGGATCGGAAACATGATTTGATCAGCTGAGCGGCGGTAATAATCGTTTCATCACCGGCAGTATGACCGTAGGTATCATTAATATTTTTCAGATAGTCAAGGTCGCACAATATGATACTGACTGGTTCAAAACGTCCGTTTTCCAACCGTTTCAGCTCTTCTGTGAAATATGCGCGGTTATACAGCCCGGTCATGGCATCATGCATGCTAAGATATCGGAGCTTTTCTTCCATCTGTTTGCGTTCCGTAATATCCCGGGCAATGCACTGATAAATTACGGCTTCGGGTGTCTCAAATATCAGCTGTCTGCTCACATCCAGATCGAATTTCTCCCCATGTCGATTCATCACCGTCAGCTCATAATAGACCGGCTGATTCTCTATAACCTGTTGATTAAACATGTCGATCACCATTTGCCGCTGTTCAGGTACTACAACATGGAGTGTATTCACTGCAGCTTTGTTGACTGATAGAAATCTGCCGTTTAAATCATGCATATAAATCAGATCATGAGCATTTTCGTAAATATTTCTAAATTTTGCTTCGCTTTCCCGCAATGCCAGCTCTATCTGGTTCTTTTCTTCAATTTTATATTCAAGCTGTTTGGTCAGGCTCAGATCCTGCCCAATTACCAGGATTCCAACGATATCCCTCAAGTTATCTACGATTGATGCAAAATATGCTTTTATTGGGATAAGTTCACCTTTGGAGGTTTGGCAGTAAACCTCGCTTTCCATGATTAAATCACCCTGATTGGGGATGACTGTGTGGCGCAGTTCCTCATCCGGGATAATCTTCATCAGAGACATGTGCAACAGCTCATCTTTGCTGTATCCCAGTATTTCACATGCTTTCTTGTTTGCCATCATAACATGACCGGTACGGTCCAGCAAAAGAACCATGTCCGTAACCTTGGTCAAAATATCGTGCGAAGACAGCACTTTATACAGATCCATTAGCTTGTATTTTGTTATTGCATACAGAATAGCTCCGGCCCAAACAAGCCCGACCAGCATAACTATCCAGGGCAGAGAAAAGCCAAAGATCGGCAAAATTATGTATTCGATGATTAGAGTTAACAGAACCAGCAGCTCTGACCCAACGATAATCCTGGCCTGCTTTTTTTCCCGTATAAAAACAGAATTTCGGCCCCATTTGGCCACCATAATAAACATAGCAATAGAATAGGAACAGAAATATAGAATGTGAATGGGCCAGAACCAATGTAGGCGGGTATTGGTTAAACCGGTTGTAATAAATTTGCTAGTCTCAATGAGAGAATCTGGATGAATCACGATGAATACTAATATAATTTCCACTACCGCAGGCAAATAAAGCAGTACGAGCTTCCATTTTTCTATGAACTTGTCTCTGCCGATCAGTACCAGCGCAAAATGAACAACCAGGGGCGCCAAAAATATCCATCCGAAAGAGGATACTCTGAACCAGAACAGGATCCATTGGTCAGGCAAATACGTTATAAATACGCAGCTGTATGCGCCGACCCAAATAGCCGAGCCCAATGTTATTGCGAAAAAAATACGATTAAGTACAGATCTGGGGTTGCGGCTGATCGTATATGTCCCCAGACCCAAATAAGTAAAAAATAATAAAAAACAAATAAGGAGTGTTAAGTTCAAATTAATCACCCAATTAAATAAAATAGACTAATATTTATCAAAAATATATATTGTTTCTACATAATGTAGCAATATTTAATTATTGATCTCATAATCAATAATTCGTTCAAAAAAAAGAAAGCTCATCTGATCAAGCAAGAATTAAATCAGAGGTTATTTCCCTTGTTTCAATTTATTGGTTGTGATCTGCGCCATAAAAAAATACCCTGAGGTATCTTGCCCCAGGGTATCCTGTCGAATTGATCTATTCTTCTGTGCAGTAAACAAAACCTACCGTGCCCAACCCGGTGTGCAGTCCGATCACCGGCCCAATCGAACGGATGTCAACCGGAATGCCGTAACGCTCCATCAGCAAGTCTTTTAATTTTTCAGCTTTTTCCGGAGCATTGATGTGATGGATCATAATTTCTTTAAGACCGTATTTTTCACGATCTGCTTCCATTAGTCTCAGCATGCGTTTTAATGCGGCCGATGTACCACGTGCTTTCTCAAACAAATGAGTCATGCCCGTTTTCATATCAACCGTCAGGATGGGGCGAATATTTAATATTGTTCCCAGCAGAGCGGAAGCAGTTCCGATCCGGCCGCCCTTTTTCAAATAGAGAAGCGTTTCGGGGACAAAATAAAACCTCACCCGGTTGCGAACATGGTGGGCAGCCTGCAATGCCGCATTAAAACCGGCACCCGTCTTTGCCTCACGGGCGGCAGCGATGACCTGCATTCCGAGCGCCATGCAATTTGTGTACGAATCCATGATGTCTATCCTGATCTGCGGGAATTCCTGCATAATTTTCTCACGGGCCTTTAATGCCGTTTCATATGTGCCGCTCATGGCCGAAGAAAGAAAAATTGCTAAAATATCATCACCGCGGATGGCTATTTCACGAAATTTCTCCATGATATCTCCCAGCGATGGTTGGGATGAGGTGGGTATGATCCCGGTCTTCTCGATCTTATTGTAAAAATAGTCATAATCCACTTCAGTTTCGTGAAATTGTTCATCAGGAAAGTTTACACTGAGCGGGATCAGGTCTATTCCCAATTCCTTTTGTGTGTTGACGTCAATATACGATGTGCTGTCACTTACTACTTTTATGGCCGTTAACTATAATTCCTCCCGGCTGTTGCTTTAATGGTTT
>JAGFXV010000142.1 GCA_017861475.1 Bacillota bacterium
CTTACTCTTAATGATCGCTGCATTGCATGTTGGTCAAAAAATGAATATAAAAGCAATTCGTGATGGCAAAGAAATGACTTTCCAGGTTGCGGTTGCGGAACGCAAAGAAAACGTAGCTATGGCAATCGAAAAATCAGGAAAAGGGCATTTTGGTATTGCAGCACAAGAGATCACGGCAGAAATGGCCAGACAATTAGGAACGTCGCGTGAGGGAGTTATGGTCACCCAAGTTCAAAGTGGCAGTCCGGCAGATGAAGTCGGTATCCAACCGCAGGATATAATCATTCAGGTTAATCAGGTTAAAATTGCGTCGATGAAAGATTTTAGCAGGGAGATTGCTAGGGCAGCAACAAAAAAGAGTGTCACTTTATTGATCAAGCGAGGCCGATCGAGTTTCTTTGTAGCTCTTCGGACAGAGTAACGAGCGATATTATATTCATCAATGAAAGGCAGGCCATCGAGCCTGCCTTTTTATTATAGACAAAACTTAATAAAAGAATTAATGAAATCAGCATGAAACTTTACGACTATACGGGCGTGATTCATCTGCATTCAGCTTTTTCCTTTGACGGCCATACTCCTATGGATGAAATTATTTCTGCTGCACGGAATAATGGAATCGATTTTTTAATGTTGACGGATCATGATCACATGAAAGCGAGAGATCAAGGATGGGAAGGTTGGCAAGGAACAACTCTGGTTATCGTCGGAGAGGAAATTGCCCCAAGATTCAATCATTACCTAGCCTTTAAAACAAAAGAACCTGTTATCGCTTTTGATGATCCAGCAGGAGAGAAACCACAAAAATATATAGATGCCGTCAATAATCAGGGAGGGTTTGGTTTTATCGCCCATCCTGATCATGAAGGAACCGCAATGTTTCACGTGAAACATTACTGCTGGAATGACTGGGAAGTAAGTGGTTATGCGGGAATTGGCGTCTGGGACTTCATGACGGACTGGCAAAAAAGCCTGCGTGGATATTTCAGCGGTTTACTGAGCTTCCTTCTGCCCGCCTACTTTCTGAAAGGTCCGCGCAAAATTACACTACAAAGATGGGACACACTTAATCAAATTCAGAAAACGGTTGGCATCGGAGAGCTGGATAATCATGCCAGCATAAAAAAGCTTTTGGGAATTACCTTTGTCGCCTTCCCTTTCGACAGGGCCTTCAAGTTCATTCGCACGCATGTTTTAACAGACAACAAGTTCAGTGGTAACAGTCAACAGGACACAAATATGGTTTTTCAATCTATGCTACATGGATGCTGCTACTTTGCATTGGAATACTTTCGAAAAGCTCAAGGTTTTCAGTTCTGGATCCATCAAGATAAAAAAGAATTTCACATGGGCGATCATTTAAAGCTTTCAGGTAACGCTCAATTATCTGTGTCCTGTCCTCAACAAGCTCACATTCGCATCATTAGAAACGGCTTGGAATGGAATCAAAAGATAACTCACAGCTTTTCTGTACCTGTCGTCGAAACCGGCATTTATCGTGTGGAAGTGTATTTAAAATCAGCAGGAAAATTCCGTCCCTGGATTTTCTCTAACCCGATCTTTGTAAACTGATGCTGAAAACTGCTTTCTACTCTCTAGATTCTTTCAGCCATTGAGAATATTGATGCATCTTGGCCAAAGCTTTAACTGCTCTTTCCGGACTGGGATAAACAATTCCTTTGTATTTTTGATCTTCAATTTCGATAACCGTCCGGGTCAACTCGTCGGTAAGCAAATAGACACCTATCACCGGCTTATGGTATTTCCCCATGATTCGCACTGTTTTAACGACGAGTTCGTGTTCATAAGCTTTTAGCAGCTCTAAGTTTTCCTCCACCATTTTGGGGCCATATTTCTTATCCACCTTTACGGTCGATTCCAGAACAGATTTGATCATCACCCGTCTGCCGATAATTCCCATGTGGATGATCGCATCGCATTCTTTCCACTGCAGTAACTCTTCAATGATCGCCATATGAATATCCGTATTCATTTCCGCCACTAAATCTACAGGATTGGCATGGCTCCAGAACGGAGGCAACCAATGATTGATTTTTTCGACTATCTCCTTTGATAACGGTTGAACCACCAGACTATTTTCCGTACATAAATCAGAAGCGACAACCCCCCATCCTCCGCCCAATGTCAGGATAGCCACTCTGTTCCCCTTGGGCAGTGGCAGAGAAGAAAAGGCCGCGGACAGATCCAGCAAATCCATCGACTGTTGTGCCTGAACGACACCCGCCTGTTTGCATGCTGACTCGAAAACCTTGATATTGGAAGCCATCGCTCCGGTATGACTTGCCGCCGCATGTGCCCCCGCCTGTGTGCGCCCGCCTTTTAAAGCAATTACAGGTTTTATCCGCCCTACCCGTCTGGCTGATTCAAAAAATCTCCGGCCGTTTTTAATGCTTTCGATATACATGACCACTGTCTTGGTCATGTCGTCCACTTCAAAACCTTCCATGTAGTCCTCAATGGTGATCATAGCCTCATTGCCGGAACCACTGAAAGCACGAATTCCGATGCCTTCTTTTTCTGCAAAAGCCAATAATTGCGTTCCCAGATTTCCGGATTGAGCCACCAGGACAGTATCTCCCGCCTTCGGACGAACGTGTGTCCCTGTGCAATAAAGCGATATATGCGGATTGCACAAGCCCATCGTATTGGGTCCAAGAATTAAAATCCCGGCTTCCTGCGCCTTCTTAACCAGTTCATCCTCCAGTACTTTGCCTTCAGCTCCCGTTTCCGCGAAACCGGATGAAATAAGCAATACATTTTTAATCGCCTTCTGTTTCAATTCATCAATGACCGGAAGGACTCTGCTGGCCGGAATGGTGATCACAGCCAAATCAACAGCATCAGGAATTTCTATAACTGATTTAAAAACTTCTCTTCCGGCGATTTCTCCACCTTTTGGATTTACCAGATAAACCTTCCCCGCATAATTACCCGCGACGACATTCGTAAACATTAATTGTCCCCACTTGCTGAGATCTGCGGAAGCTCCAATGAATGCAATAGATTTTGGATAGAATAAGTTACCGATGGCTGCTGGATCTATTGGCAGATGTGTTACTATTTGATGGTCTCGCTCTCCCAGAATAATCAACGCATCCACAGCCGTCACTTTGCCGTCCGGGGACACCAGTAATGGATTAATATCAATTTCTTTGATTTCCGGTATAGTCATGGCTATCTCGGACAGTCCAGCCAACACTTTCACTAGAGCATCCATATCCGGGGCTTTTTCGCCGCGAAAGTTGCTCAATAGCTTTTGAGCGTGCAATTCCGAAATCATTGATCTCGCTTCTCGTTTATCGAGAGGGGCAAGACGGAAAACGACATCACCGATAGCCTCCGTAAATACGCCTCCCAGCCCAAACATGATCGCCGGACCAAACTGCGCATCAAAAAAAAGGCCGGCGACAAATTCCCTTTTACCGTCCAGCATGGGTTGAAGCAGGTATCCTTCCAAATCCGCCCCAGCCGCATCCTTAATATATACAGCAGCCTTCTCAAGGTCTTCCGGTGTCTTGATGTTGAGTTTAACCAAACCTTTTTCTGTTTTATGCGTCAGCTTACTTCCCAAACCCTTTAAAACGACCGGGTAACTCATTTCGCGGGCACTGCTGGCTAATTCATTGATATTATTACATATTTTCTCATTGACGACTGGTATGTGATAATTCTGTAAGACTTGTTTTGCCTCCGCTTCCGTCAGCGCTACTCTTCCTTCTTTGATTGCCTTTTCTATAATTACCGAGGGATTCATATTTCACTCCTGAAGTATTTTCTTGACGTACCCTTTATATTATATCATTTAATCATATTCTTAAGGGGATGACAGCGACTGTTCCTTAATTAATAATAGCCGGGGAATAATATGCCCGATACCTCTGTAAAGCAAGTATTGATTAATAACCGTTTAATCGGAATCGTTGGCCTGGAAGTGGCAATTGAAAAGGCAAAGATTTCCTGCCGGGAAAAAAGTGATTCGGATATTGCTGAATTTCTGACAAGTGCCATCTCTGATCATAACTATATCCCTTCGTCAGCTCACCTTGCTTACGGCAAGGCTTTGCTCCGTGAATATAAAATAGCCATGAACCTCCCTGTTGATCCCGAACCCCTGACCGACCTTTCTATTCTGGTGCTGGGCTTGGGCTGTGCCCGTTGCGATCAACTGCAATCGGACATTCGGAATGTCTTATCCGAGATGCAAATCGCCGCAGACCTTCGCCACGTCACTGACATAAAGGAAATATCACGCTTCGGTGTTATGGGCGCTCCCGCGCTGGTAATCAACAACAAGGTCGTCTCCGTAGGTGAAGTCCCGCCAAAAAGTCTCATCCGGCAATGGATCACGGACGCCTGCGTGAAAGAAAGCCAATAATCGCATCGAGTGTTGAATCGAGTTCCTTGTTTCATATACAAAAGTTATTGCCGATAGCCTGAAGCCTTTTTCTACTTCTGACATTGCGGACAGTAAAACGTACTGCGTCCACCCTGCTTGATCCGCATAATAACCCCTCTACATTTGGAACACGTTTTTCCTTCTTGTCCGTAGACTTTCAGTTCGTGCTGGTTCTCGCCCTGACATCCGTACAGATCTCGCCAGTCGGAGATGGATGTGCCTCGTTTTTCAATTCCCTTTTTCAAGATACGCCGGGCTATCCGAATAATCTTTTTCCAATCACTGCCGTTAAGCTTCGCCGCCTGCCTCAGTGGGTCAATGCCTGCGCGATGCAGTATCTCACAGGCGTAAATGTTGCCGATACCTGCTATCGCCTTCGGATCCATCAGCAAAACCTTTACGCTGACGTTTCTCACGGCCTGCCTTGTGAGAAATAATTTCTCATCAAAGCCCGTCATTACATCATTCGTATCTTTGTCGATCAATGTCGGCAGGACCTTGACCGTTGCAAAGCGGCGTGGATCGACCAGATCAACGTTACCATCGTCTATCGTTAAACGCCATCGCGTATGCGTTTCTCTTTTTGCGCCTTGCCGCCATAATAATCGTCCGGTCATGCGCAGATGAAGGACAATACTCCGTCCGTCATCGAGCAT
>JAGFXV010000143.1 GCA_017861475.1 Bacillota bacterium
AAAATGCTGGTTCTGATGCTGGAAATATGAGCACCCTGGCAGTAATGGAGGATAATCACTATATCATCAGTGGCGTCAAGGAATATGTAGTCAGCGCTACTTTGGCCGATTATCTGGTTTGCTTTGCCACCCTCGATCCCAGTCGCGCACGTTCCAAAATGATAGCCCTGATCGTCCCTGGCAATGCGCCGGGCATCCGTAAAGGTCAGTTCC
The DNA here is from genome assembly GCA_017861475.1 of Bacillota bacterium. GTDB lineage: Bacteria > Bacillota > Syntrophomonadia > Syntrophomonadales > Syntrophomonadaceae > Syntrophomonas_B. The sequence continues at coordinate 214 of JAGFXV010000143.1, forward strand.
GCAAAACCATGGGCATTCGTTACGCACACTGTTCGGAACTGATTTTCGAAAATGTATCCGTTCCCGCTGCCAATTTACTTGGTGCGGAAGGTGACGGGTACATGATCATTACCCAGGCAATCGATCGTGACAAGGTATTGACCGGTTCCATCGGGGTAGGAATAGCTCGTGCGGCCTTTGACATTGCCCTGGCATACGCCAAGGAAAGGAAGCAGTTCGGACGCAGCATTTATGACAATCAGTCCATTGCCTTTGAGTTTTCCAAAATGGCTGCACAGATCGAAGCGGCACGTATGGTTGTCTGGAAAGCCTGCTGGCTGATCGATAACAATGAAGATTTCACAGTTGCTGCTTCCATTGCCAAAATTGCGGGCACGACTACTGCTGAGGAAGTTGTCGGCAAGGCCATGGAAATTGTAGGCGGCCGTGCCTATCTGGAAGGGCATCCTTTGGAAAAACTGTATCGTGATGTGAAGATCTTCAGCAATCTGGAAGGCACCAATCATATCCAAAACGCGATCATTTCTTCGCTGCTTTAAAACTACCGGCCATCATCCCGCCGATGGCCGGCCAATTAATATATGGGGAGAAAATTTATGGATACATATGTTTTGTCGATCGATCAAGGTACCACTGGTACAACCGTACTCTTAATCGATCATCATGGTCAAATAAAAGCACGCGTCAACCGTGAGTTCACCCAGTACTATCCGCAGCCCGGATGGGTCGAACATGATCCTCTGGAGATCCTGGAATTTACCCGGGCGCTGATACGGCTTACAATAACCCAGGCCAACATTAGTGCCGGGCAGATCAAAGCGATCGGCATTACCAATCAACGTGAAACTACCGTGGTTTGGGACAAATATACCGGTCAACCGGTGTGCAATGCCATTGTCTGGCAATGCCGCCGTACCGCCTCGCTCTGTGAAGATATGAAAGCCGCTGGCTGGGGTGAAAAAATATCAGACCGCACAGGGCTGATCATTGATGCATACTTTTCCGCTACCAAACTGGCCTGGATCCTGGAAAAAATCCCTGACGCCCGCCGAAAAGCCCACGACGGCCGGTTGCTGTTCGGGACCATCGACACCTGGCTGCTGTGGAATTTAAGTGGCGGTCAGGTTCACGCTACTGATTTTTCCAATGCCTCCCGCACCATGCTTTATGATATCCACAAACTGACCTGGGATGAGGAGATTCTTGCATACCTGGATATCCCCCCGATCATGCTGCCTTCTGTTCACTCCTGCAGTGAAGTTTACGGACAGTGTCAGGCAGATCTTTTAGGCGCTGAAATACCACTGGCAGGCGTTGCCGGAGATCAGCAGGCGGCACTTTTTGGCCAGCATTGTTTTTCCCCGGGATCTGCCAAAAACACTTATGGCACCGGCTGTTTCTTATTGATGAATACCGGCCGCCAGGCTGTAAAATCCGCGCATGGTCTGGTAACAACCATTGCCTGGGGGCTTAATAATGAGATAACTTATGCACTGGAAGGCAGCGTTTTTGTTGCCGGAGCGGCAGTGCAATGGCTGCGGGACGAAATGCAGCTGATTTCCAATGCCGCCGAAAGTGAAGCTATTGCCCAATCCCTGGAAGGCAATGACGGTGTTTATATGGTGCCGGCCTTTGTTGGTTTGGGGGCGCCTTATTGGGACATGTATGCCCGTGGCACGCTGGTGGGTATTAGCCGGGGAACAGGGCGCCGCCATGTGGTCCGGGCGGTGCTGGAGTCAATCGCCTATCAAAGTTACGATATCCTTGCCGCCATGACGACTGATTCCGGCATCAGCCTCAATTCATTGAAAGTAGACGGCGGAGCCTGCAGTAATGACTTTCTGATGCAATTTCAGGCGGATATGCTGGGCGTCACGGTAGAGCGTCCCGCCATGATCGAATCGACCGCATTGGGAGCGGCTTTTCTGGCCGGCCTGGCAGTCAATTTCTGGTCAGGTACGGATGAACTGCAGCAAACCAGGAAAGTTGACCGGCTTTTCCTTCCGCAGATGGAATGCGGGCAAAGGCAGATCATGCTGGATGGATGGAAGCAGGCAGTCGCCTGTGCCCTTAAATACAAAGCATAAAATTACATTTGCCGGCCAAGCCGGCTTTTATCCTTTACAGGCTGGAAACGATAAGGGGGAGGATTAGAAAATGTACGAGGATTGTGTATTTTTGGATTTCGATTATCTGGAAAAATTCATGGTGGAAGTATTATGCGGGATGGGCGTGCCGCGGGAGGATGCAGAGATATGCGCAGATGTACTGATCACTTCGGACAAAAGAGGCATCGATTCTCATGGTATCGGTCGGTTGAAGCCCATTTATTATGACCGCATCAAGGCAGGCATCCTGGATCCCGTGACCCGGATGGAGATTGTCCGGGAGGGACCGACCACTGCCGTAATCGACGGTCACAACGGCATGGGACATGTGATCGGCAAACGTTCCATGCAAATGGCCATCGATAAAGCCAAAAAATTTGGCATGGGAATGGTTGCGGTCAGAAATTCCACCCACTATGGGATCGCCGGTTATTTTGCGCTGATGGCGGTGCAAAACGGCATGATCGGTATTACCGGCACCAATGCCCGGCCTTCCATTGCCCCAACCTTTGGGGTGGAGAATATGCTGGGCACCAATCCCATGACTTTTGGCATTCCCACTGACGAAGAATTCCCTTTTGTCCTTGATTGTGCCACCTCCGTATCCCAGCGCGGAAAGATCGAAGTCTATGACCGGGAAGACAAGGAAATCCCTGAAGGATGGGTCATTGATAAGAGCGGACATACCCGCACCGACACCCATCAGATCTTACTTGACCTGGTCAGCGGTCAGGCGGCGCTGACGCCATTAGGAGGGATCGGAGAAGACAATGCCGGTTACAAAGGCTACGGATACGCAACCGTAGTGGAAATACTTTCCGCTGCCCTGCAAGGGGGAGCATTCCTGAAAGCCCTGTCCGGACGGGATGCAGAAGGCAAACTGAAGCCCTACCAACTGGGCCACTTCTTTATCGCCATAGATATAGAGGCTTTTACTGATCTGGACAGCTTTAAAAAGAGTAGCGGGGACATCCTGCGGGCATTAAGAGCATCCGAAAAAGCGCCCGGCGCAAGCCGCATTTATACCGCCGGAGAAAAAGAGCACCTAGCCGGGTTGGAACGCCAGGGCAAAGGAGTACCTCTGAATAAGGTCCTGCAGCAGGAGATCCTGCAGATGCAGGAAGAACTCGGGCTGAAAGACTTTCATTTTTCATTTGAATAAAATCATGGCTAAATACCTGCAGTAAAAAGTAAAGGGATCATCGCCAGTCGGCTGTGATCCCTTCGTCTTCTATATTAAAACCAATAACTACACGTCCACTGTTTTTCCTTCCACCTGCCGGATGATCCAACTGCGGAATGTATCCAGCACTTTGTTCCGATCAGGCGGGCGTTCATTCATGGTTTCATGATAAAGCCCGTCAAAAATAAAGAGCTGCTTATCCTGCGAGCCAGCTTTTTCCATGACCTGTCTGCTGCCCTGCGGATCGACAATCGCGTCAGCGGAACCGTGAACGATCAACAGCGGCAGAGTCAGTTCTGCTGATCTGCGCAGACATTCCTCCCCGGCCCGGGTAAACTCCATATACCAGCGAGCACTTACCAGGTCATGTACCAAGGGATCATTGCTATAATCATCGACCACCTGCTGGTCATGGGAAAGGGCGCTACTGTCTAGTCCGGTCGGCATACTCAGGCCAGGAACGAGGTTTCCCAGTAGCTTGGCCATGGTTTTTTTCCATACCGGAACTTTTACCGCCTGGATAAACCCGGCGGAGGAGAGGATCAATGCATCTATGTAACCGGGATAATCCAAGGCAAACTTACATGCAACAGTGCCTCCCATGCTGTGCCCCAGTAATATTAACGGCAATCCGGTTGTCTCTGTCCTGACCATTTGGATAAATGTTTTTAGGTCTGTGGTATAATCATCAAACGAGTTGATGTGCCCTTTTTTCCCTTCTGAACGTCCATGGCCGCGATGATCCAAAGCATAGAAGGAGATGCCGTCGTCCCGCATGCGGTTGATCAGATTGCGGTAACGCCCGCTATGTTCCCCTATTCCGTGGACAATCACTACGACCCCGCGAGGATGCTCCGCCTGCCAATTTTGATAAAAGAGCCGGGTGTTTTCAACACCAGTAAAATAGCCGTTCTTTTCCGTGTATTCAGCCACTTGGTTACTCTCCCCCTTCTGATTGATTTCCGTTCTCCTCGCCAATCAACTCGGGTTCTTCAACTTGCGTATTACTCTCCTTTATCGGAAGACAATCAGGCTTTTGCCCGTTGCTCTTCTGAGGCACCTGTCTAAGGATCTGTTTCTTTCTTTCATTATATTTCTCCAGATGGAATGGCAGGACAGATACTACGATATTATGTTTGCTGAACAAGGCATTGGCAATAAAGAGGCTGGTATTATTGTGCAACAAAGCTTCATACCATTTGCTGACCAGAAATTGCGGAAGCAATACGGTGATCAGATCGCCCGGCCGTGACGCGTGTTCTTCTGAATCAATATACTCAACCAGGGTGCCGACAACATCACGATAAGGAGACTGTTTAATGATCAAGGGGATTTGGGTGTTTAACATAGCCCATTTCCTTCTCAGTTTGTCAGCTTCGCCGGTATAGGTTTCTACATGGAAAGCTTCCACGTCTGAAGACATGCTGCGGGCATAACGCAAAGCCTTGATCACCATTCCGTTTAAACTGTCTATCGGCACGACGACATGATGCTCACTGGGCGTATCAAGATCAATAAGTCCCAGGATATCATTGGG
>JAGFXV010000013.1 GCA_017861475.1 Bacillota bacterium
CTGATCTTTCGAAAAAGATCATTTTTTCCTCGGATTCTCATCCAAGGTTTTTTCGCACTTCTTGTTCTCTTTGTTCTGTTTTATCAAGATCTCGCGCTTTACTCTCGTTCCGCGCAAGAGTTATATTATCATGTCACAATAGGTCATGTCAAGCAAAGTTCCAAGTTTTTTTCTGTTAATTCCTTACATTTGACACTTGGTTGATATCTATTGTTTCCGCTGTTAGATTCAAAAATATATAATATGAAATAGTAAGACTATTTTTTCTTGAATGAATCATAATAAATCTACGAATGATGAGGTGAAAATGCGATTACATGTATCGCAGTCAATTATGGAACATCTTGAAGGCAAATATTTTATTAAAAACAATCATCTGCTGAACGCTGCTGATTTCAATCCCTATATTACATCGGCAGGCCGATCTGTATATGAAGTGATCCGCATCGTGAATGGAATTCCTTTGTTTATGGAAGAACATTTAGAGCGACTTAAAAGTTCGGTAATTCTCATAAATCAGCCGTTGTTTGTATCTGCGGACGAAATAAGACGGCAGGTGCAGGATCTGATTGAACAGTGCGCCATGCATGAGGGCAATGTTAAACTGACACTTCATTTTAGTCAGGACGCAACTGAGCCGCCTCATGATTTTTACGTTTATTTTATTGAGCATTTCTATCCCGCCGAAGATGAGTACCACGGGGGGGTAGACACAATAACTTTTAAAGCTGTACGCAATAACCCCAACGCCAAGGTAGCGGATCTGGAATTAAGAGAACGTGTTAATCTGGAAATAAAAAAACGAAATGTGTTCGAGGCAATTCTGTTGGATGATGAGGGTTTTATAACGGAAGGAAGCCGTTCCAACATTTTTATGATTAAAGATTCCTGCATCTATACAACGCCTTTACTTAATGTTCTGCCCGGAATAACGCGCAGCAAGATCCTGGAGATCTGCCGCCTGCAAAATCACAAGTTGGTGGAAAAGCGATTAAACCCTGCCGAGCTGGCGGAAATGGACGCTGTATTTCTGACCGGGACATCTCCCAAGATACTTCCCATCAAACGGGTTGATGATATGATTTTTGCCTCCGCCAGCCACCCGCTGGTAATTGCTGTTATGGAACAATATGATGATTTGGTTGCTTCTTATATAAATAATTATTTATGATTCAAATTCCCTGATGTCGGCCCCGATCAAGGTTCTTTATCCGGGCTGAATGGATACAGCGTATTGGCCGACCCGTTTAAACTAACGTAAGTTTGCGGCACATCACCCACTATGATGGTTTCTGTCATAGGAATGGTGCTAACTACATTCAGATCTTTGTCCATAAACGGCACGGCAATTTTTATTTGGGTTTTTACCCGCATATAGATACGGTGACGGGTTTGATTGATGCCGGCCTGTTCAAATCTGTCATCCACGGCAATATATATTTGATTGGCAGGGATTACTTTTACTTTAAACCGTGGTCCGCTGCCTGCCAATAAAGTAATACCGGTTATTTGTCCCAGTGGTATCTTGATCTGGTCGGCATCTTGTTTTTTAAAGCCACGCAATATAGCTTTGGTAGTACGAGCCATAAGCTGATTTAAAATGACCGTGTTGGCCTGCAGCATCACGATCCTGCCCTGATCATCCTTGTGTATATAGACAATATCTTTATATTCAGTTTGCGTAACTACCTGATCATAAACTGCCTGGGTTACAATTTCAATTGTTCTCATTTCGGCCTGGGTGCGGGCCAATTCCAGCAGACTTGCTTTGATGCGATAATCAATAAAAATAATAGAAGCAATAAAAACAAAAACAAAAATAAACGCAGCTGCTTTTTGTTTTGTTCGGTAATACACCCGGTATCCCCCTTTTATCGTTCCGGGACGTGTTGGTCCAGGATCCTGAGCCAATTCATAAAGCCGCATTATTATCTATGCACATATATATGTATATGAAAAATGTATCTACTTGGTGCACTTTTTTCGCTGCAAAAATAAAATGTTTCTTAATTTAAGACAATTATTTCTCCTTTCCGGGCTCTGAAAAACCTCCTGTCAAGACGCATGAAGCGTTCTGTGCTGATATAGATCTTCCCTATAATATTTTGATAATTTCAAATGGATAAGCTACCATATACTGAGGCAGAATTAAGATGTTTTTATAAATTCTCCCCAGCAAAGGAGTGCAATTAATAATGGAAAAAATAAGAGTGCGTTTTGCTCCCAGTCCAACTGGGACTTTACATATCGGCGGAGCCCGCACCGCTTTGTTTAATTGGTTGTTTGCCCGCAGTCAGCAGGGCACCTTTGTTTTGCGTTTGGAAGATACTGACCTGGGACGTTCCACGTCCGAATCAGCGCAAGGCATTGTTGATGGTTTGCAATGGCTGGGTCTGGATTGGGATGAGGGGCCTGACATTGGCGGCCCATACGGTCCTTACCGGCAAAGTGAAAGGCTGAATATATATCAGGAATATCTGCAGCGGCTGCTGAACGCAGGTCACGCTTATTATTGTTTTTGTACGGCAGATGAATTGCGCCGTCAAAGGGAATCCGCGCAGGATGATCGCGATGCTTACAGATATGACGGTGCCTGCCGGCATTTAAGTGCGGACGAAGTGGCAAACCGTCTGGCGCAGGGTCAGAAGCCAACCGTCCGCTTCAAAATGCCCCAACAGGGTACGACTGTGGTACAGGATCTGGTGCGCGGCAAAGTGGAATTCCAAAATGAACTGTTCGACGATTTTATTATTGCTAAGTCTGACGGCTGGCCTACCTATAACTTTGCCGTGGTAGTCGACGATCACAGTATGAAAATTTCGCATGTCATCAGAGCGGAAGAACACCTGCCCAATACCCCTAAACAACTGCTGATTTATGAAGCACTGGGACTGACTCCGCCCCAATTTGCACATGTATCCATGATCCTGGCTCCGGACCGCAGCAAGCTTTCCAAACGTCATGGAGCTACTTCCGTACAGGAATTCCGTGAGCAGGGCTATCTGGCCAAAGCATTGGTCAATTATCTAGCTTTGTTGGGCTGGTCACCGGGTGATGATCTCAGCCTCATGGACATCGGGGAAATGGTTCGGCGTTTTGACCTTGATCATGTTTCCAAGTCAGCCGCCATCTATGATATTGAAAAAATGGCCTGGATGAATGGTCATTATCTGGCGGAACTATCCAGTGAAGAAGTCTTCTCCATGATCGAATCCGATGCCCGCACGCGGGGCTGGCTTACAAATGACAATCATGACTGCTTTATAAAAATCATAGATTTGCTTCGCAGCCGGGTTCGAGTCATTCAGGACCTGCTCCCTAGTGCCGAATATTTCTTTACTGCTCCGGAACATTATGATGAAAAGGGTGTGGAGAAATATTTCTGCAAACCAGGTTGTATTGAAAAACTTGCTGCAGTCAAATCACTCATGGATATTCAGCCATTTACTGCCGGCCAAATAGAGGATGTCATCCGTTCCCGCGCTGAAATTATGAAATTGAAAGCAGCTGACCTGATCCATCCAACCCGGTTGGCTCTGTCAGGCCGGACCAATACGCCGGGCCTTTTTGAAATCATGGAGCTGCTGGGGCCGGAAGCATGTTCAGCCAGACTTGACCAAGCGGAGGCCTATATCAAGGCACTGATATAATTCGTCAGTTTTTTACGAAAGCTTCACTTAAACCTTTGACATTATATAAAGCCTGTATTATAATATTTTTTGCGCGGAACAATAGCGCGTTGCAGCCGAATGGTGTAGTGGTAGCACGACTGACTCTGGATCAGTTCGCCAGGGTTCGAATCCTTGTTCGGCTGCCATTTTTATGGTCCCATCGTCTAGAGGCCCAGGACGCCGCCCTCTCAAGGCGGAGACAGGGGTTCGACTCCCCTTGGGACTACCATAACCAATTTTCCAGGGCTTTCAGGTAAAGCCCGGAGTAGTATTTTAATCCCGCCCTTGAGCATACTAAAGTATGTTTTCAGAGCGGGATTTTCTCAACAAATGCGAGGTGAAAAGATTGCGCACTCTAGTGGCAACAACCCTGATCAATTCCAAAGGCAAAGACATTTATTGCACCGCTAAAAAAATTACTGACAGGCACATGGATTATATACGGAATTATGATCGCAAAACGCTGGAAGAGATTGGATTTGTTTTCATAAAACTGATGTCACTTGATTATCCCAACGTGAAAGGTCATGCCATCTTCTTTGAAGGTCACATCGATGATATCATGCCGGCGCTCAAATCGCTGGAATCCCGTTATTAAAAAACAGGGCGTATGATTCTGCCGTAAAAGCAGGATCTCGCACCCTGAACTTTTCATTTCGATCCTTATCTTATTCTTTATAAACATGCGTTTGCCCGCCTTCAAAACAACATCATTATCCAAAGGATATTTTCTTACGGATTACCGGATACCTGGAAGCCAGCTTAGAAATACTTTCCAGATTCATATTTATCAGCCATACGCTTTTGTAGCGAACTATGGTCTTCTTTTTGTCCGGCAGGCTGATGCAATACTGTCACCCATGCAAGATTTTTTCGGTGTTTGACGTAATATGACAACAAAAAGTTATTTATCGTAATTTGAACTTATGCAATAATTAGACAAGACGCTGGTATAAGCTTGGGCAGCAATACGGATGTACAGGAAGGACATATTCATGCCGGATGATTTTTATCTCAATTATAAATATGAATATCAAAAGCCTCCCCAGCCAAGTAAATGGAAGCTTATACTTTCAACCTTGCTTTTTGCCGCCCTGGGCTTGTTTTTGGTGATAATCATCTATTCCGCTTATGCTTTGCCAACCTTTAACGAGCAACAGTTGACCGGCGCCAATGCCAGTCTGTTGTACGATGATCAGGGCAAAGTTTTCGCACGGGTGCATGCAGAAGAAGATCGTACTTCAATCGAGCTGGACAAAGTTCCTGACGATTTGATCAATGCTTTCATAGCCACTGAAGATAAAGAATTCTACAATCATCATGGTGTAAATTACAAAGGCATTGTCCGTGCCTTGCTGAGCAATATTCAATCCCGTGATCTTACCGGTCAGGGAGCCAGTACCATCACTCAGCAATTGGCCCGCAATGCCTTTCTCAGTCAGGAGAAAACCTGGCAGCGCAAAATTAAGGAGATTTTGCTGGCTTATAAATTGGAGTCCATGTATTCCAAAGATGAGATCCTGGAGCTTTATCTCAATAAAATTTACTTTGGTGCAGGTGCATATGGAGTGCAGGCGGCAGCCAACAAGTACTTTGCCAAGGATGTCACCCAACTTGATCTGGCTGAATCCTCCCTACTGGCTGGACTGGTGCAAAGTCCGAGCCGTTATGATCCCTTTCAGAACCTTGAAGCTGCCAAAGCCAGACAATGGCTGGTTCTGTTGAGTATGCGCGACAGTCATTATATAAGCTATAACGAAGCGGAAAATGCCTCCAAGGAAGCGCTGGTTTTCAAATCAGGTCAGAACAGTTCCATGCAGTACGGTTATTTCGTTGATGCAGTTATCGATGAAGCAATAAAGAATCTTTCCAAAGTAAAAGGCTATAAAGATGCCGATGCCATAATCTACAGCTCCGGTTTGAAGATCTACACCACCATGGACGTTGCATTGCAAAAACACGCTGAGGAATATTTTAAAGATCCTGCTCACTTCCCCAGTGAAACCAAAAACGGCAACAAGATCCAGGTCGGCATGGCGATATTTGACCACAGCAACGGAGCGGTCAAATCGATCATGGGCGGACGCGAATACACAAATCAACGCGGATTCAACCGTGCCACCAGCGCTTACCGCCAGCCTGGCTCGTCCATCAAGCCTCTGACGGTCTATACTCCGGCCTTGGAAAAAGGCTATATGCCCTTTACCGTTCTGGACGATTCGCCCATTTCTTATAAAATCAACAATGAGATCTGGTCTCCCCAGAATTATGATTTCAAGTACCGTGGGCTGATTCCAATGCGAACCGCAGTGCAGTATTCCATCAACACCTATGCCATTCAGATGCTGGACAAAATCGGGATCAGTGCCGGATATGAATCAGGCAAGGCACTCGGACTGAATCATCTCGTTAATACGCCAGGAAAAAATGATCTGGGCCTGTCTCCTTTGGCGCTGGGCAGTCTGACCGTCGGTGCATCGCCGGTGGAAATGGCAGCCGCCTATGGAAGTTTCGGCAATGGCGGTTATTATGCCAAGCCACATTTTATCACCAAGATCACTGACAGCAATGGCCGGATCCTCTATGAATACAAGCCGCAGATGAAGCGGGCTATAAGTGCTGATGCTGCCTGGCTGATGAATAGTATGCTGCAGTCGGTGGTCAACGGCGGAACCGGTGGCAACGGCAAAGTGCCGGGAGTACCTACCTGCGTAAAAACCGGCACCTCAGAAAACAATAACGACTGCTGGTTCTGCGGCCTTACCCCTTTATACTCAGGCGCAGTATGGATGGGATATGATCAAAAATACACGATGCAAAATCAATATGGCGGAGGTTATCCGGCCAGATTGTTCAGTTCCATGATGCAAAAGGCGCATAAGGATAAAAAATACAGCAATTGGGCCAAACCACAGGATATTATTATGGCCAGCGTTTGTGCCAAATCCGGCAAATTGCCGTCCTCCAGCTGTCCGGATGATCAGATTGTCAGTGAGTATTGCGTTAAAAAAAACATCCCCAATGAAGTGTGCACCATTCATCAGCACGTATATATCTGCAGAGAATCTGGTAAACTGGCCACTCGATACTGTCCTGACATCTATGACCAGTCAATGGTTCAAGCTAAACCAGGCAGTTCCGAAACCAGTAAAATCCCAACGGAAACGTGTGATATTCATAACAGCTTCACTTTGCAGAGCATGTTTAAAAACACTGTAAAGGTCTGTACAGATCCCCGTCACGAAGGCAAATTATACAAGGCCAATATTCCCAATGGATCGCAAAGCGGAGGCTGTCCGTCATCCATGATCAAGGAGATCGTGGTCAAGCCCGGACAGAAATTAACGCCCTGCCCGTTGGAAGATCACCAGCTACATAAAGAGGCTGATCACGATTAATTTGATAAGCAAGCAGAAACAAATTGACAGCGGGCAGAGAAATATTCGAAAATGAATGTTTCCCTGCCCGTTTTTTTTAATATTAATTTTGGATGACTTTAAACAACTATCTATAGCAAGATAAAAAGTTTTATTTTAACGTTATGACAGTCACCCCAAAGCCACCTTCAGCAATGGCACCGTCACGGAATTCGCTCACGAAGTGATGGTTCTGCAGATGGGCTCTGACAGCACGTCTCAGCGCTCCGGTTCCTTTCCCGTGGATGATCCTGACTTTATCAATCCCGGCCAGTGCAGCATCATCCAGGTATTTATCAAGTTGTTCCAGCGCTTCTTCAGCATATTTGCCGCGCAGGTCCAGTTCCGGAGAAATGCTGCGGGCTTTTTCCAGGAAGCTTTGCTGATAGCGCAGCGGCTTTTCCTGCTGGGATTTGGCCCGAACCAACTGTTCGCGGTTAACGGAAAGTCTGGCCGCACCAATCTGTACCATTACATCACCCTGGGCATTTGGTTCTTCCAGCACATAGCCATACTGAGCTATGCTTTTCAGTTGAACATAATCACCAGCTTTAAAATTATCAAGGGAATTAGCCGGTTCTGATTCATCAAAGCTGACACTTAGATCACGCAGTCGTCTGCGTTTTTCCTCCACTTCATGCCATTTGGGAGGTTTTTCTTTTTCCTTCAATATTTCTTTTAACTCGTCGATTGCTTCATTTGCCTCGCGTTTGATGGCGCGTACGTAACTATCTGCTTCCTGGCGGGCTTTACGGGTAATCTCGTTTTTCATGGCAGTCAGATTTTCCCGTTCAACCTCCAGTTCCTTGCGCTCTCTATCAAGATCACGCCGGTCCTTTTCGAGTTCACGGCTGCTGATTTCAAAATTGTAACGGCTTTCTTTTAACTGACGGATCATGTCCCCGATCTCTCTTTCCCGTTCGGGAACCAATCCCCGTGCCTGTTCAACGATTTCACTGTCCAGCCCCAAACGTGAAGCGATGGCAAAAGCGTTGCTCTGTCCGGGTGTTCCAATGGTCAATTCATAGGTCGGCATCAATGTTACCGGATTAAATTCCACACAGGCATTTTCCACCCGCTGATTCTGATAGGCAAAAGTTTTAAGTTCGCTTTGATGAGTGGTTACGATCACCTTGGCCTGAAGGATTTTAAGCCTTTCTAGAACAGCTCTGGCCAAGGCTGCTCCTTCGTGGGGGTCAGTTCCCGCTCCCAGTTCATCCATTAACACCAGCGATCCGGGCCCCACATGTTTGATGATATGAATAATATTATTCATATGGGAAGAAAAAGTGCTCAGCGACTGCTCGATGCTTTGTTCGTCCCCAATATCAACGTAAATATTTTTAAATATCGACAGCTGACTGTCTTCCCGGGCAGGTACAAATAAACCGCACATGGCCATTATCGTCAACAGCCCGGTGGTTTTCAGGACTACGGTTTTGCCCCCGGTATTGGGGCCGGTAATGACCAAAATATCAAACGTCTGACCCAGACTTATATTAACCGGTACAGCCTGCTTGCCCAGCAAAGGGTGGCGGGCTTTTTGCAGATCAATTATGCCGCGGTTATTTATTTTCGGCCGAAAAGCATTCATATTGTAAGCCAAATTGGCACGGGCAAAAATAACGTCGAGATTCTCAAGGATTTCATTATTAGTCTGCAGTTCAGCAGCAAAAACCGATACAGAAGAACTCAGTTCGCGCAGGATTCGTTCTATCTCCCTTTGTTCTTCAATCTGCAGGCTTTTGATTTTATTGTTATGCTCAACCACCGGCAAAGGTTCGATAAATACCGTAGCTCCGCTGGCTGATTCGTCGTGTACGATGCCTTTTACTTCATTTCTGTATTCCTGTTTAACCGGCACCACATAACGTCCCGCCCGCTCTGTTACCAAAGCATCCTGCAGCAGATTCTGGTTGTTGCCGGAACGGATAAAATTCTGCAGATAATCCTTTATCCGTAAACGGCTGGTTTCGATTTGTTTGCGGATGCTTCTTAATGACGATGAAGCGTCATCACGAATCTGACCGTCCTCATCAACTGCGTCTGTTATCATCTGTTCCAATGCTTTGTTTTCCGTCAGCCCATCACTAACATTTCTTAATATCCGGGCCGATGGCGTTCCGATATATTTTATAGCCAGCCGCGACGAGCGCAGCAGATGATAGACGTCTATCAATTCACCGGGCGACAGAATTCCTGCCACCTTGGCCTTCTTCAAGTGCAGGGCAACCGGTTTGAGTGAGCTGAGAAAGCCCGGTTCGCCATATCTCAGCAGTTCCATGGCTTCCTCGGTTTCATCCAGACGCATGTTGACCAGGATGACGTCAGCTGACGGCATCATCTGCATGATTTTCTCCTTGGCGCCGCCTGTGTAAGCCAATTGAGCCAGTTCAGCCTGAATTTTGTCAAATTCCAGTTTAAGTAAGGTTTCCCGATCCATTTATAATACTCCTCGATAGTAATGACCTTTGGTAAATTCCTGTTCCCCGATGGGAAGTTGACGGGCAAAATCCTCCAAATCAGGTTCGATTCCTCCGCCCAGTTGATTCAAAGCCTGCCGGTACAACCTGACCGTGCCGGCCAGCTCCACTTCAGACATGAGCCGGCCTTCAATGCGCAGGGCCAATGGACCCAAGCCAACCAGACGTTTCAAATCCTCCATCATACACAGAGTACGGGAATTGAAAACGTAAAAACGGCAGTCAGCATCTGTGACCACGGGAAATTTGTATTGTTTTTCATCCTGCAGATAAAAGCGATCCTGTCGGCAGGGAGCCTTGCAATGACCTGCCTCCTCGCCCAGAATCGAACCAAGCATGCAATGCTGCGATTCCATCAGCTGCAGCTGCCCATGAGCCAGCAATTCGACTTTAGCAAAATCAGGCCAGCTTTGCAACTGTCTGAAATTAAGTTCCGGTGAAAGACACACCGATGCGACTCCCAACTCCTGCAAATATCGCTGCGTATAAACATTAAACACGTTCAGACTAAAGTCGGTCATGATTTCCGCATCCTCATGCAGTCCCCAGCGAAGGTCTCCCCAGTTGCCGACCATGATTTTATTACAGCCGGTACGGATTAATTCGCGGTAATTGTAACGATCTCCCGGCAAATGAATCCGCGGCAAAACTGGTATTAGCCTATCTGCAGCCTGTGGATTTAACGTCAGCCAATCCATGATTTGATTTTTAGCCGGACGTCTGCCGCTGATCAATCCTTCCAGCCCGAGCAGCACCTGATCAGCACCGCTATGGAATGCATTTTCCGCCTGTTCCAGGCTTGACACGGTGACATTCAGTAAGGGCAAATGCATGCTCCTGCTTTTATCTGTTGACTTGAAAAGCGCTCTGCACCGCTGCTTGTAATCGTTTTGACCAGGGAGGGGAATGCTGACCGCTGACAATCTTTTTTCAGCCAGTATTTCCACTGCCTGACGGCGTACTTCATTGAGTTCACTGAAAGGAAGCATTAGGCCTTCACTTCCCTTGATGGTCAGATTGCGCAAAATGAACGGCGTGTTGCCCATCCGGCCCAATTTATCCCGCAGAACTGTTTCATCCATGGCCTGGTTTCTGGCCTGCTGGGCTGGCGCTTTGGTACAGGCCTCGGCAGTGTTGCCCTGTTCATCCCGCAATATGAATAATAAAGGCTGATCCAACTGAAGATGAACTTCCGCATCAACCGGTAGTCTTCCTGATTCTTCATTGCGAATGCTCTGCAGTGCTTCCTGCAGAATCTGCTCGTCATGGGTTTTAAAAACCCTATCCCCAGGAGAGACTCGTTCTTCCAGCGACACGTTGATAACATCACCGGGTTGCGCTTCGTTCTGCAGATGGTCGCCAACCAGCATATCTTTTACCATTAAAACCGGATTTTTGCCTTTGTTGACCCATACCACAAGTCCGTCTCCGTTCTGCACCCGTTCACTAAGTTTGATTTTAGTCTGCAGTTTTTGATCCTGCGTTACTACTCGACCGACAAATACCCCCCGGTTATTGGGCCGCCTGGTACTGAGAAAATCAGCCGGGGCAGGAATAAAATAGCCGCTGCTGAAGCGACGGTTGAAAATCTTTAATAATTTGTCTTTGACTTCAGGAAGGGGCCTTTCACCGCAATCTTCCATCAAGTCCAGGGCTTCGCGATAGGCTCTGGTGACCACGGCGACATATTCCGGCCGCTTCATCCGGCCTTCGATTTTGAGGGAACTGACCCCCGACGCTCGTAATTCGGGAAGATAATCAATCAGGCAAAGATCCGCCGGGCTGAGCAAATATCGGCCCACCTTTTCCGGATCAGGGCTAAATCTCCCCGTACGGCTTTTCAATTGATAAACCATCCGGCAGGGTTGGGCGCAGCGCCCCCGGTTGCCGCTTCTGCCGCCTACCATGCTGCTGAACAGGCACTGTCCGGAATAACAGTAGCAGATGGCGCCATGGACAAACACCTCAAATTCTACATGGTCAACTGCTTGGGAAATGCTGCTGATATCATCTGCAGACAACTCCCGAGCCAGGACGATGCGTTTAAATCCCAAATCACGAATCAAGGCTGCTCCATCCGCATTATGTATGGTCATCTGGGTACTGGCATGCAGGCGCAGCTCAGGCAATACCCTGCGGCAGGCCGAGGCCAAGCCAATATCCTGAATGATAATTGCGTCCACCTGCAGTTTGCTTAAATCAAAAAGATAATCCAGTGCTCCGGAAAACTCGTCGTTATCGATCAGGGTATTAACTGTCATATATACTTTTTTGGAGCGCACATGAGCATACTCGACCGCACGAGCAATTTGCTCCAGGTCAAAGTTCTCCGCTGATTGGCGGGCACTGTAGCTTTTACCTCCCATATAAACAGCGTCGGCTCCGTTTTTCATGGCGGCCAGAAACGCTTCCCAGTTTCCCGCCGGGGCTAATAATTCCATAGTAATCAGACTACCTCCAGATAATCATTGAATTCCATGATCGGTAAAACGTTTGACTCGAATCAAGCCCGAACACGGTATTACCTCCACGCCTCTTTGTTCAATTTCATCAAGAAGCTGGTTCATTCCTAAAGAATCGCTGGCCATATGGCCGGCAATGATTACATTGATATTGTTTTCCCGGGCAGCAATGCGGTGTTTGTCCGGCATATGCATGCCAATGATGGTTCCTACTCCCGCCCGGGCCAGTTGTTCATAAGCTTTCTCCGAAGTAGCAGTGCCCCCGGAGAATTTTACAAATACTTTTCCGGCGCGTCTTTTGCTGTTTCCTGAAATAATCACCGGTCCCGCTTTGAGCCGGCGCGCTTCAATATACTCCGGGATCTCCATCAGCACGTCCATGATATCTCCCACTGTTAAAATATTCGCTTGCGCGATCCGGTCATTTAAAAATCGGCTGGCCAGATTATCAGCCGCAGTATGAACACACATAAAAGGAATGTCTAGCAGCCTGGCCGCATCGACGGCGCGCTGATGGTTGAGCGGCATTCTGCCCCGGCGTACTTCACCAATCCGACTGGCCATCAAACCTTCCCCAATGTTTATAGGCACTCCCATCTCTTCCATCATATCCGCCTGCATCTGCATCACTCCATGCAGCTCTGCTTCGGCGATTCCCTCTGGATGGTGGGATAAAACCATGTCAATACGGCGGCCCTTCTCACGCAGTCGATCAGCCAGCAACAACTCCTGGGTCTCCATGTCTATCCCGCATAAAATGCTGCCGATCTCTTCTTCGCCGTTGCCCGCCAGAATCCGCGTATCATGAAAAGGATTGGCCAGTGATTGCTGGTCAAAGAAATACTTGTCCTCAGTATTCATTTGATCGAACTGCTTTTGATTTTCATCCAGCA
>JAGFXV010000144.1 GCA_017861475.1 Bacillota bacterium
TCAAACTGCAATCCAGTGATAAACTCACCAAGCGACATGCCGGATATGGCGCTGTAATTTCCTTTGCCCTTTATCTGTATATTTATATACTCATTTTTCTCAATCGGTTTTGACATAATGGCTCCTCCTCCCTGCAAAATATTATACACGATTTGAAAATTTGGGGACATAACTGTCCGCCAGCAATGCCCCCAATCCGTAAATTATATGCTTTTTATAGAACCATAATCATCTGAGATTGATATCCAACTTGTCTTTAAGTGCAGTCATGATGCCTTCCATGACCTCGTTTACTTTCGTCTCTGTCAGCGTTCGTTCCTCGGACTGGAATACCATCCGGTAGGCCAAACTCTTATATCCTGCTGCCATCCGGTCACCCGTATAGACATCAAACAGACTGATCTTCTGCAGAAGGCTGCCACCGCTGGACTTGATCACCTCAACGACTTCATCGGATCTGATTTCCTCACGCAGCAACAGGGCAATATCCCTTTCCGCCGCGGGATATTTCGTAATACTCTCCATCATATGCCGGGGACTGGCCAGGCTAAATAAACGATCAACGTCCAACTCCATGGCACAGACCCGTGGTTTGATATCAAAATTCTGTCTGACCTGGGGATGAATTTCTCCAATAACACCCAATTCCTTGTCCTGGCAGATAATCAGGGCACAGCGTCCCGGATGATAAGCAGCCTCTGCACAAGCCTCAAATTTTAAATCGTCAATGCCCAGTTGCAGCAGGAAGTTTTCCAAAATGCCCTTCAAATAATAGAAATCCATTTCCACGTTCTGTTTGAGCCAGTTGGTTTCTTGTCTGCCGGCTACCACCGCACCCAGCTTTAATTCCTCCCGAGGCAGTTCATTGTTCTGGGGGAAAAATACCTTGCCCATTTCAAAAAAGGCCAGATTGTTGTTTTTCCGAGCCAGATTGCGGCTGACTGTTTCAAGCAAACCGGGCAGAAGCATGGTACGCATTACACTTTGTTCTTCCGACAGGGGGTTGGCAACTTTGACCGTATTACGCAGCACGCTATCGTCGGGCAGACAAAGTTTATCAAAATATCTGGGGGTTACAAAACTGTAAGTCACTACTTCATATAAAGTCCGGGCCATCAATTCCTTGATTTTTTCCCTGAAACTCTGATAAGACGTCAATCCTCCCCGGGAAGCGTCGCTGGGGAATGAAGCCGGAATATTCTCGTAGCCGTGCAGCCGCGCCACTTCTTCAATCAGGTCGGCCTCCAATTCAATATCGGGACGGTAGGTGGGTACATAAACCATCAGACCATCGTTTTCCTCCCGCACCGGGAATTTGAGATCTTCGATATAACCTTTTATTTTATCTTTGCTCAGGATAATCCCCAGCAGATCATTGACCCGCTGCGGACGCAGCAAAATAGTCCGGGGAATCATGGGATCAGGATATTGATCACATATACCCTGTACTACTTCACCTCCAGCCAGTTCCTGCATCAGATCAGCGGCACGGTTCAGCGCATAGATAAGGCCATTCACATCAGACCCTTTTTCAAAACGCATGGATGAATCACTGCGCAGCGCCAGTTTGCGCGCTGTTTTACGGATACCAACGCCGTAGAAACAAGCTGACTCCAATAGCACATTAACGGTATCATCACCGATTTCAGTATTTTGTCCGCCCATGATGCCAGCCAGTGCCACCGGTCTGCCGTTGTCCGTAATAAGCAGCATTTCTTTATCCAGGGTTCTTTCCACATCATCCAGGGTAACGATTTTTTCGTCTTGAGAAGCTCTGCGTACCAGAATCTTTTTTGCTTCGCTGAGCAAATCATAGTCAAAGGCATGCAAGGGCTGATTCGTTTCCAGCAAAACATAGTTGGTTATATCGACTACATTATTGATCGGGCGAATACCGCTGTTGATCAGACTGGTCTGCATCCACTCGGGAGAAGGTTTGATTTTAACGTTTCTTACCACCCGGGCTGCATAACGCAGACATAAATCAGGATCAGCAATTTCCACTTTGATATAATCATCTATTTTTTCCTGGCTCTCCCTGATGTTCAATTGCGGGATTTCCACATCTTTGTGCTGCAAGGCAGCCACTTCCCGGGCCAGATTGATCATGCCCAGGCAATCACCACGATTGGGGGTGAGATCCAGTTCCATAACGCTGTCTCCAGCTATTTCTTCCACGCCTTCAATGGCGATTCCCGCCATGGTCAGCCGGTGGGCGAGTTCCTGGGGAGTCCAGGGAATATCTACATATTTTTTTAGCCAATTTATTGATACTGCCATTATGCCACCTCCTTAAAACTGGGTAAGAAATCTTTTATCATTATCGAAGAACAGGCGCAGGTCATTGACGCCATATTTCAGCATGGCAATTCTCTCAATCCCCATTCCAAAAGCAAATCCTGACACTTTTTCCGGATCGTAACCGCCATTGATCAGCACCCGCGGATGCACCATGCCGGCTCCCAGTATTTCGAGCCACCCGGTATGCGAACAAACCCGGCATCCTTCACCCTTGCAACTGACACATGATATATCCATTTCTGCGCTTGGTTCGGTGAAAGGGAAAAAGCTGGGACGATAACGCACCCGCACATCTTCACCGAAGACCTGCCGGGCAAACATCATCAGGGTACCCTTCAGATCACCAAAGGTAATCGTCTCGTCTACCACCAGGCCTTCTATCTGGTTGAACATGGGGGAATGTGTGGCATCATCGTCTTTGCGATAGACCTTGCCGGGAACGATGATTTTGACCGGCAGTTGGGGAGCCATTTTCTCCATGGTTCTGACCTGGCACGGTGAAGTATGGGTCCTCAGCAAGATATCCTCGGTAATATAAAAGGTATCCTGCATATCCCGGGCAGGATGATCCTTGGGAACATTCAGCGCGGCAAAGTTATAATAATCACTCTCGATCTCCGGTCCTTCTGCTACCGAAAAGCCCATGCCGATAAAAATATTTTGAATCTCACGTATAACCAGGCTGATCGGATGCAATCCCCCAGTCTGCAGCGGTAATCCGGGCAAACTGACATCGATTCTTTCCTCCAGGAGCTTGCGTTCCATTTCACGATTTTTTATTTCGCTGGTCTTCTCTTCAATTAGGTTTTCCAGCATATTCTTTATTTCATTGGCCGTTTTGCCGGCCTCCACCTTGGCTTCGCCACTCAGGTCTTTCAAACCACGCAGCAAATTGGTCAATTCGCCTTTCCGGCCCAGCACTTTTACCTTGATATCATTCAAGGCTTCGATATCATTGACTTTTTCAACGGCATTTTCAGTCGCCTGTCTGAGCTGCAAAAGTCTGTCTATCATCGTCCATCCCCCTATGTTTTAATGTAATTTAAGAAAAAAATAAGCCTTCGTCGCTAGGGACGAAAGCCTGGTTCCGCGGTACCACCCTTATTAACCGGTATCATTACCGATTCACTTCAGGCCATTAACGCCGGCCGGCGGGCAGATCTACTGCTGGTTCAATCTGCCGCTCACAGGTGAATTCGCCTGCCTCCCCCTGGCCGTACTCTCAGTCTATGATACGGCCTCCCTTTAAAGGTTTTTCAGCAGATTACTGATCCTGGTCATCACGTTTTATTATTGGGTTGCAAACATTTTATACAGAAGATAATAAATAATACAACCAGAAGTTTCAAAAAGGCTCCACATACTATCTGTTTGTTCAGACATAACCGCATCATCCTCCGATTCCAGCAAGGAAATCTTTCCTGCACTCTCTCTCCGGATTGTCTTTATAACGGTTTGACTTTTCTCTGTCGCCAAGCTTCTGCTGTTATTATAGCACAGGCAGCCGCCACATTCAAAGAATCAACGCCAGGACTAATTGGTATTCGACTGGTTTTACCACATCTGTTTTTAATATTAGGGCTGATGCCGGTCGCTTCGCTGCCCAAAACCAGAATTTTTTTGCCTCGCATGTCTATATCGTAATAATCGGTTGCGTTTTCGAGACCGGTAGCGATTAACTCATAGCCCTGCGTCTGTAAATCATCAAGTTCCTGTTCAGTTACAGCTACGATGAGTGGCAGGTGAAACAATCCACCCATCGTAGAGCGAACCACTTTGGGACTGTAAGGATCAACACACCCTGGCGTCAGAAGCAGGACGTCCACACCCAAAGCCCAGCAGCTGCGTATAATGCTGCCCAGATTGCCAGGATCGGAGATTCGATCCAGCAAAACGAAAAATCCCTCAGTTGATGCCAGTGTTGCCAGATCCCAGGCCGGCTTGCGGATGATGGCTGCCATGCCCTGTTGGGATTCGGTCGTACTTATGTGTTTTAGCAGTCGGTCATTGACAATATAGCAGTCAAGATCCTGCCGGTCGCCTAAATCACCGGCCTGTTCTTCACGAATAAACAATACTTCCACCAATCCTGGAATTGCCAATGCTTCCTCCACCAGACGCCGGCCTTCAGCCAGAAACAGCTTCTCCTCATCGCGGTATTTTTTATGGTGCAGACTACGCGCCAGTTTGATAACCTGGTTTTCCGGTGAGCTTATCTCTTTCATCTCATCACCTGCCCTGTTGCTGATTTCGCAGCGAAGATTTATTTAATAAAAAAGCATGGCTTGCAGGCCATACTTTTTCATTCATTAATATTGCTGTTTAATTAAACGCTTTTCTTGGAAAGTTCAGCCAGATCTGCAAAGCCCTGCGGATCACTGATGGCGATATCGGCCAGCACCTTGCGGTTGATGTCAACTCCATTTAGCTTCAGGCCATGTACCATGCGGCTGTAAGTAGTGCCATTTTCACGGGCAGCAGCGTTGATACGCGCAATCCATAACTGACGGAATTCTCTTTTCTTTAGTTTTCTGTGGGCATAGGCATAATTGCCTGACTTCATGACCTGTTGATTGGCTACGCGATACAGTTTGGATTTGCTGCCCACATAACCTTTGGCCAGTTTCAATATTTTTTTATGTCTTCTGTGGGTGGTTATACCCCGTTTAATTCTTGCCATGACTTAGCTCCTCCTCTGTCTATTTATAAGGAATCAGTTTGGAAAT
>JAGFXV010000145.1 GCA_017861475.1 Bacillota bacterium
TAAAAAGCCGGTCATATGGGATCATCATCTTGTTCCCGGTTCTACTACATCCAAAGAAGTTGGCATCCCCCTTTATCCTGAATTTATCGGAACCATGATCTGGACCGAATTAAAGACGATCTCCACCCGCATGCTCAATCCCAACAATTTATCCCCGGCCGATGCTGAGAAGTTGGACATTGAAATATTCCCCTACTGGCAGGACCGGACCGTTAGAGAATACTGCCGGAATAAATTCGGTTATCCTCTTTCCCAGCAGTTGGATGAACGTTTCGTTTTATATTTCATGATGAAAAACAATGCCATTTCCCATACCATCCCGGATTTTGAAACCGTTCTGCACAAAGGACTGGAGAAAGTCATGAAAGAGGCGGTGCAAAAGGAAAACGAAACCGCGGATAAGGCCAGGAAAAATTTCTACCGCTCCATGCAAATCGCCATGGAGGGTGTTATAGTCTATGCTCAGAATCTGAGCCGGGAAGCCGCTCGTATGGCAGAACGGCTTGATCCGTCCAAACCGGAAGAAAAACAGCGCCGGGATGAACTGCTGGAGATGAGCCGGATCTGTATGAAAGTACCCGCTAAACCGGCAGGATCTGTTTATGAAGCGGTTACTTCCATCTGGACTGTTTTCACTGCACTTCATCAAGAAAATGCAAACTCCGCGCTTTCCATCGGCAGGCTGGATCAGCTGCTGCAGCCCTTTTTCCTGCAGGATATGGAAAACGCCTCCACGCCGCAAGCAAAAGAAGCGGTCATCAGAAAGACCATGGAATACGTGGGAAGCCTGTTCCTAAGATTCAATGACCATGACCCGCTGGTCCCGGGAGTTGGCAACAAGCTGTTCGGAGGTACTTCATCTGATGATACCGTAACCGTTGGCGGCGTAGATAAAGAAGGGAAAAGTGCGGTCAATGACATGACTTATATCATATTAAAGGTTGCGGAGATGCTTTGTTTCCAGGATCCCAATATGAATGCCCGCTATTATCCGGGCGTGAACTCTGAAGAATACCTGCGCCGATTGTGTGAAGTCAATATCAATATGGCAGCATCACCGATCATTCAGAATGACAAGGCAGTTATAGAAGCCTTGGTGAACGAAGGGATTCCGGCAGAAGACGCCCGTGATTGGGGAGCGTCAGGCTGTGTGGAGCCAGATATCTGCGGCCGTCATTACGGCCATACCAATTGTATGCTCCTTAATACGGTTGCCCCGATGGAAATGGTTTTAAACAACGGCTATCATCCGGTAATGGAAGAGCAGATCGGCCCTAAAACCGGTGATCCGGCAGAAATGAAAACCTTTGATGAGTTCCTTAATGCCTATAAAAAACAGCTCAAATATCTGATGGAAATGTCAGTGGAAGCCAACAACTACCTGGGCGAGGCACATAAGTACATGCATCCCACCCCGCTTTTGTCAGCCTGTTTCCAGGGTCCCATGGAAAAAGGCATGGACGTGATCAATGGCGGGGCAGTATATAATACTTCGGGTGTAGCCTTAGTCTCCATTTCTGATGTGATCGACAGCCTGTGTGTGATCAAGGAATTGATCTACGAAAAGAAAGAACTGGATTTTCCAGTTTTGCGGGCGGCTCTGGCGGATAACTTCGAGAAAGAAGAGAATAAAAAGATATTGATGAAGATAAATCAAGTCAAGAAATTTGGTTCAGCGGCGGAGAATGGAGAGCCGAACCGAATTGCCCAGGATTTAATGGATTACTGCTATGATTATTATACTTCACAGAAGAATTACCGCGGCGGCATCTATTGGCCGGGTTATTGGTCCATCAGTTATCATGTTGGCTTCGGAATGCTTTCAGGCGCTCTGCCCTCGGGAAGAAAACGCGGCAAGGCCTTTACGCCCGGTCTGACCCCATCCCCGGCAGCATCGGATCAGGTTCTGGACAACATTCTTGATGTAAGCAAGCTTAATCACCTGAAAATGCCCAATAACATCGCTTTCAATGTCAAGCTGGTTCCTCATCCTGGTGACCCCCAGCAAGAAGTGCTCGATCAATTTGCCAGCTATGTCAAGAGTTATATGGAAATGGGCGGCATGCAATGGCAGTGTAACGTGATCACTTCTGACACCATGCGTGAAGCCATGAAAAACCCCGATGACTACCGCTGGCTTATCGTAAGGATCTCTGGTTACAATGCCTATTTTGTCAAGCTAAATACCAATATGCAGGAAGAACTCATTGAAAGAGCGGAGTACATGAGCCGATGAAAACAAATGTCACTTACCCTCTGGTCGTAGATTTGAAGAGGAATTCCCTGGATGATGGACCAGGCATCAGGACCGTGGTTTTCATGAAAGGATGTCCGTTGTCCTGTGTCTGGTGTCAGAATCCGGAAACCAAATCATCCCAGCAGCAAATCGTCTATGAAGCAGATAAGTGTATCAGCTGCCGTGAATGCATGAACGCTTGCAGTCAGGGGGCGATTAAGATCACAGAAGACGGGACTTACCCCGTTGACCAGGCAATATGCCAGCTATGCGGAAACTGCATCGATGCGTGTTTATCCCAGGCTTTGCATTTTGCCGGAACTGCCTATAGTCCAGAGCAGCTTTACAAAAAATTGATTCAGGATGAAATTTTTTATAAAAACTCTCATGGCGGGGTTACCTTTTCCGGAGGTGAACCGACCTTGCACATGTCCTATCTGGCTGAAACGGCGCAAAAACTTAAGGAACGAAAGATCCATATCTGTCTTGAGACCTGCGGTTTCTATAACCGGGAAAGATTTGAAACGGAACTGCTGCCTTTGATCGATCTGGTCTATTTTGACATAAAAATCTATGACCGGGATCAGCACAAAAAGTACTGCGGCGTTAATAATGACATCATTCTGGAAAACTTCGCTGCCCTTTTCCTTAGCAATACGGTCAACGTACTGCCGCGTATTCCATTGATCCCCGGGATCACCATGGAAGAAAGCAACCTGTTGGCCATCAGGGACTTCTTACAGGACTGCCGGGTCAAAGAGATCGGCCTGCTTCCCTACAATCCCCTGTGGCTGTCCAAACCCCAAACTATAGGAATGAACCGGGAATATGAGCAATCAGAATGGCTCAAAAAAAAAGAAAAGGAAATCATCAAGAACATCTTTCGGGAATTCTCCTTTAAAGTTTTCTGATGTGCTGCAGATATAGTTTTTAAGTGAAGGATATTAATTTAAGGTATTCTGATTTAGTGGATTGCTCTTGGCTTTAAAATTTCATAGCATCTCCGTCAGCGGTTAGAGCTTATTTTTTTGCAGCACAAAAACCTCGCAAATTCTTGTGATCTTGCGGACTAAATGACAGAGATAAATATTGAGTATATTTTTTATATAAGACCCGAAAGGGTCTCTTTTTTTAGGGGGAATAAAATCAATGATTGAAGAGTAACAGAAGGTTAATGATAATAATGGTTTAATTGACAATATAGAATTTATCTGTATAGAATCTATATAGCTGTTTTGTCATTTTTGAATAGTAAGTCGCAGCAAATGTAAGAGGAGGCTTATTCATTGAAACATCACTTTGAGGCTTGGCAGATATGGCAGATATGACGTTGAAATATACAGTCCTGGGACTGCTACATTATAAAAACCTTCATGGTTACCGCATCTGCGAACATATTGAACAGCATTTCGGACAGCTGTGGACCATTAATCCAGGCCAGATTTATCCTGTATTACGCGCCTTGGAAGAAGAAGGACTGATTAGAATGGTAGAGGTTGTTCAAAAAGAACAAAAAGGACCCTACCGTAAGCTCTATGCCATTACTGATAAGGGCAGAGCAGAGTTCCAAAGCTGGCTGGCCGATTCACCAGGAAAAGGTATGATCGTAAGAGACCCGTTCCTGACTCGGTTTGTATTTTTTGATTATGGCGATAAAGAACAAGCGCTGACTCTCATCGATGAGCAGATTTCTATCTGGCAAGAAGAATGGGATAAACGCCAATTCAATCGTGAACGCTGGAATCAGCAAAGCATTTATCTTAGGCTGATTTCACAACTTGGCTCCAATACAAATGGTATGTACCTTGATTGGTTAAAGTATGCCCGTGAAGAGATCGTCAACAGCATGAAAGAGGAGTAGTTGTAAGCATTGTACTGTGCTCAGATTACACGGGTAACCCTTTAATACCCTTTAAGTGAAATAATAAATAAATTATGACCAGTATAAAACACCCGATGCAGGGTGTTTTTTTTTTGAAGATCAGATCCTGTTTCACTGGTTTTGTAATATTTTGAATATTCTCAATAGTCATTGACATATATAAATCATGTATATATTATTTACCTATATAGATTATATATAGTTATTTCAATGAGAGGAGGTATTGATGAAAGATGTTACTAAAAGTGTTCTGTGTCTGATTGTGGATACGTAATAAGGGGGGGATTTTAAGTGACAAAAGTTATGACGATGAAGGAAGCCGTGAAGCAATTCGTCCATAATGGACAGTTTGTGTATATTGGCGGGTACATTTGCAGACCTCCATATTCGGCTATCCACGAAATCCTTCGTCAGGGAATTAAAGATTTGACCATAACCCGCAGCAATGGCGGTCCGGAATTTGATATGATGATCGGTGCGGGAGCAGTAAGCAAATTCATTTCATCTTTCCTTTCATTGGGTATCTCCGGTTTGGGAATGTGTTATCGGCGCTCTATAGAAAAAGGTATCCCCCATCGAATTGAGGTGGAGGAATATACAAATTTGTCATTACCGATGATGCTGATGGCAGGTGCTATGGGAATGCCTTTTGTTCCGGTAAAGGACCTGGCAGGTTCAGATCTGTTAAATGTCAGGTCATTCATGGGAGAAAACAAATACAAAATCATTACGTCGCCTTTCGATGGTAACCCAACGATTTTAGTACCGGCCCTGAAACCTGAAGTCTCTATCATCCATGTCCAGCAGGCTGACGAAAATGGAAATGCTCAGATGTGGGGCATAGGAGGAGATTGCAAGTATGGCGCAAATGCGGGTGAGAAGGTCATCATAAGCTGCGAA
>JAGFXV010000146.1 GCA_017861475.1 Bacillota bacterium
CGAAACAGGATCAAACTACGAAGGGTGGAAGTAGTCATCGTATACTCCTGACGAAGACACCTATTGGATTAGACTGTTACGGAGAGCCGTATCACAAGTAAACAATAAGTATTCGGTGCTGCAGGAAACAGCCTTATTTGGATGCAGGCAATCAACCAGTTATGGGGAGGAAATTGATGTTTCAATTGCTGGGTGTTTTCAAAGCTATAATCTATGGGATCGTGTTTTATCGAACCTTTCAGCAAACACCGATGGAGCTGCCGCTGATCCTTCTGTCAGCAGCCCTGGTCATCAGTGGATTCTGGCGAAATCTATATAACTACAGCTGCCCCAGGGTGAATATGGTAACGTTATGCCTCGATCTGCTTCTGGTTTTTCTTTTCTCGCTGGTTACAGGGAGTGGGAGCTTCGATAAACTTATTTTCGTTTATCTGATCGAAGGGGTAGCCGTGCTGCCGCCGAAAGGCAGGATCATCTATAGTTTGGTTACCCTGGCTGATTATATCGGGGCCAGCTTGCTCTATGACTTTCAGCATATAGGTTATTTTGAGCCGCCGGGATTGGCGGAGATGCTTTTGTATGCATTGATCATATTACTGGTTTGGGGAGAGCGAAGACAGCGGGAACAAAGGCTGGATTATAAAAGAATGGCAGAGGAACTCCGCTATACGAACCTTCAACTGGTGGACAGTTTGAAATGGAGTGACCAGTTGGCAGCCGAAACGGAGCGGCAACGCATCAGCGGTGAGATCCACGACAGTCTGGGACATGATCTAACCGGGCTGATCCTGACTCTGGAAGCAGGTAAACGAATTATGCAAACAGATTTGGAAGCGGCTGGCGGGTATTGGGATAAGGCTCTTGAGATGGCGCGTTCAGCCATGCAATCTGTTCGGGAATTGGTAGCCGGAAAAGAACTTGATTTGCAGTTTGAATTGGGTAGTTACCTGATGAATATGTCCAAACAGGTCCGGAATGCCTCCGGACTGCAGGTAGAACTTGAAATACCGGCCAGGATTACAGGACTTTCCGTTCAGGAACAGTTTAATCTATATCGCATCTTTCAAGAAGCGATTACCAATACCATGAAACATGCCCGAGCACAAAATGCCAGGATCGTAATCAAAATAGAACCGGACGAAATTATTTTCAGTTATGCTGATGATGGCATCGGGACTGCTGGCATCCAGTACGGAACCGGGCTCAAGGGAATGATGGCCCGAATGTCTGTTATGGGCGGAACGATCCACTTTGCATCCACATCCGAAAAGGGATTTTTCATTGAAGGACGACTAGACACGCGAGGCTTAAGAGCATGAACAAAATTCGTATTCTAATTGCCGACGATCAGCCCGTTGTTTGCGAAGGATTAAAAGTGATTCTCCAACTGGAAGAAGATTTTGAGGTTGTCGGGACCTGCTCCAACGGACGGGAAGCCTTGGAAAGCTGCCGGGCGTTCCAACCGGATATCGTACTGATGGATGCACGCATGCCAGTGATGGATGGTATTACCGCAGCCCGGGAAATCAACCGCTTGTTTCCCGACAGCAAGGTGCTGATGCTGACTACCTTTAACGAGCGGCAGTTGGTTGTCAACAGCATTCAAAGCGGGGTCAGCGGATTTCTGTTAAAGGATATGCAGCCCGACGATGTATGCCGGGCTATCCGGGAGGTTCATGCCGGAGGCGCCGTCCTGCATCCGGAAGTGACGCGGATCGTCATGGAGCGAGCCGCCTGGATCAGATCTGAACTACCGACCAACGAAGGAGATGGAAATAATCTGAACCAGTTGACCAGCCGGGAAAAAGAAGTGCTGCGTCTGATTGGCCGGGGGTTATCTAATGCGGAAATTGCCGCGGAGTTATTTATTACTGAGGGGACGGTAAAAAACCACGTCAGCAATCTCTTAGCCAAATGCCAACTGCGTGATCGGACCCAACTGGCCTTGCTGGCCCAGAAGAAAATGACTTGAGATAGATAAGATTCGATCTCAGGTTGGATGTGCCTAACGCCCGCACCATTTATTATGAAGGTGCGGGTTTATTGTTTTTACGGGGCGGCACGGAGATTTGACTCCAATGTGTACCAATAAAAAACGAGGGGGATTCCTAATGAAAAGAAATATCATCAAAATTGTGGCGGGGATCACATTGTTTGCTTTCCTTGCCGTCGGATTCTGGATCGGCCACGTTTTTGCAGCGATCCCGGCTATGTTTGAACGCAACGGGCAGTTACAGGCAGAAGGATATTATACTGGTCAATTCGAGTTTAAAATGCTGGCTTGTGCCTACTATTTGGATCATGGGCATTACATCACTGCGTTCAGGCGCCTTACCGAGTTGCAGGAGCAGTTGGAGACCCGGCGGGGCATGATCAAGGTACCCAAATTTGCCGATAAGATAGCGGAAATGAATTTCTACCTGAATCTGCAGAATCCGCGTACCGGCGCTTTCATGGATGATTCCTATCCGGCCGTTTTTTACTATGAACCAACCGAGAACATCATTAATCATCTGCAGGAATTGTCATCAGGAACCGGGCGGCCCCTGCATCTGCGTTACCCGCTCCGCTTTATGGAGCAGTTTGATACGCCAGCCGAACTTACGGCCTGCTTGAATGATCTGTCCCGGATTGGTTGGATCGGGGCTAAATTACCCAAGACCACCTTTGTGCTGACGACTCAGTTCAACTCCAGCGGCGAGTATGAGGGTCTGGGCGGTTATTCTCTGGCTCCGGGATGTGAAAATACTTTGCTGGAATGGTTTTCTGCTAATCAGGATCCGGTAACCGGAGCCTGGGGGCCCCGCGACCGCAACAGTGGTCGTCTCATCAAGGCTGATGTCAATTGTACCTATCGCGTTATTAAGCTTTTTATAGATGAACAGGGGAAAGATAAAAATGTCTCTTATCCGCTGCAACATCGCCGGGAGCTGTATGCTACCATTCTGAAGCAGGCGACACTGCCCATGCCGGCTGACTCCAGTGCAGCAGAGATTCATGATTGGAATCTTTGCCAATCCCAGGGCTTGAAAATGTTGACTCAAATTCTGTGGAAAAATGCATCGCCAGACCAGCAAGAGCAAGCCCGGATCATGATGACCCGACTGATCACCAATCGGTTTGAAAAATTCTATCGGTCTGGGGAAGGTGCCTTCGCCTATTATCCCGAGGTAAAACAAGCCAGTCTGGACGGCACCGGTACTGCCCTTTCACTATTGCAGAACGTGGGGGCCCTTTCGGATTTGAAGAGAAATGACCTGTGGGGTACGCCGGATAAAACCATGCAAAATCTGGGGGAACACAACGTCTCCCAAATATCTTCAAAAGACTTGCGTGCTGTCGTCGCAGCAGGGCAGATCAATTCCATTCGCATCTATACCAACCGGCCGGAGCAGGATTTTTATGTGGGGATCAGCGGCATCATATACCCGGAGGCTTCCCCGGTGCTTGATGGAGCCGATTTGCTGCCCCGGGTTGCAGAGTGGTTGCTAAACACCCCGCAGTCTATGGGCAACTGGACTTCGCGCGAGGAACTGTTGCAGGAAATAAATAAACGACAATGGCATGACGTACCGATTTACCAAGGCGATCAGGGATTGGACCCGGCCAATAAACTGTTGCAGAAAAATGGAGAGCTGGTTCTGGTTGGATTTGATGTGCTCCAGGTACCGCGGGTCGCTGTCACTTTTCAGTTTGCCAAGTGAAGCCGATAATTGGGGATAAGCTAAGCCCCGGAGAATTAACTCCGGGGCTTTGTCATTAAATATATATCGGATCGTTTTTAGAAATCAAAGATTTCGATCGGAGCTTCCAGGATGGAAGTATCAGCCATCTTGATGATCTCCAGGATATGCCATACATTGGGTACAGTGTTGTTCAGATAGTAACGGGTGGATAGTACTTTGCCATAATAGAAATTGTAGTCATAATGATCAGGGCCCAGTTCTTCCATTTTCTTTTTGCAGATGACGGCCTGATCCATAAGCAGATATCCGCAATACAACTGCGCAGTAGCAGTCAGGATGCGGCGGGCATAAATGGGCATCAGACCAATTTTGCCGGCTCCGACAAAACCGCCGATGGTCATCTGGATCTCACGATAAGAAGCCAGTGCTTTTTTGAGGTTTTCGATTTCTTTTTCCATACCGGGGAAATTGCCGTCGTACTTGGCGATGAAATCATCGATTTCACCCAGGATTGATGCAAAGATTTTGCCTTTGCCCTGCATCCATTTGCGGCCGATCAAATCCATGGATTGAATAAAGTTGGTGCCTTCCCAGATGGACCAGATCTTGCAATCGCGGGCAGAGTTGGCAGCCGGATAATCTTCGCAGTATCCATATCCGCCATAGGATTGCAGTGATTCTGCGGTCAGACCCCAGACTTCGTCAGAAGGATAAGCTTTGCAGAGCGGGGTCAGCATATCCATTTTGCCCTGGGCCCATTTGCGCTTTTCGGGATCGGGATCGTTTTCACGCATATCATCATAGAAATAGCATTTGGACAGCAGTGCACGGCAGGCTTCGGTAGTTGCCTTGTTGAGCATATACATACGTTTTACGTCTTCATGTTTGTTGATGGTGGTGCGGCCAGCTTTGGGGTCAGTCATCAGACGGCCCTGGATTCTTTCTTTGCCGTAATCTTTGGCGGCCCAGTAAGCATTGGCTGCTACTGCCAGGGACAGACGGCCGGTGTCCAGACGGGCTTCATTCATCATATGGAACATCTGGGCCATACCTTCGCCAACGCCCTCTTCATTAGGAGGATTACCGATGATATAGCCGTAGCAATTATTGTTCTCGCCCGCTACCAGAGCGCAGGTGGCGGAACCTTTCATGCCCATTTTATGCTCAATGCCGATACATTGGAAATCGTTGGAGGTCAGGCTGCCATCTTCGTTAATCCAGTATTTCGGGACGGCAAACAGGGACAAGCCTTTGGTTCCGGGTTTGGCTCCCTCAACTCTGGCCAGATAGAGATGGATGATGTTTTCCATATCGTCACGGTCGCCGCAG
>JAGFXV010000147.1 GCA_017861475.1 Bacillota bacterium
TTTGGCCTGCAGAACCACCGTCAGGGTCTTCGGGTTGCCGCTGCGAAGTACCTGTACCGAAATGCTCTGGCCGACCTTTTTGCCTTCGATTGCCTTTTGTACATCTTCAGCTGATTGCATCACTGTGCCGTCTATTTTTTGAATAATATCCAGGTAAGCGAGGCCGCCCTTGGCTGCCGGGCTTCCAGACCCTACTTCCATGACGAGTGCGCCCTTGGTGCCTGCACTGAGCTTCAGTTGCTGAATCACATCGTCGTTTACGTCAGTCATGCGAACACCCATATAGGGACGAACTACTTTTTCGCCTTTCATCAACTGCTGCAGGACGCTCTGGGCGGTATTGATGGGGATGGCAAAGCCGATTCCCTGCGCCGAAGCATTAACGGCTGTGTTGATGGCAATCACTTCACCCTGCAAATTGAGCAGCGGGCCGCCGCTGTTGCCGGGGTTGATGGCTGCATCGGTCTGGATCAGGTTCTTGTAGTTGCGATCTTCAATGGTGATCGGTCTGCCTTTGGCTGAAACCACGCCGGTGGTAACGGTATGATCCAGGCCATAGGGTTCGCCGATGGCAATGACGCCGTCCCCGACTCTCATCTTATCAGAATTGCCCAACGGGAGAGTCGGATAGTTGGAGCCGCTGATTTTCAAAACGGCCAGATCCAGGTCATAGTCCTGACCCACTACTGTAGCCGGTATTTTATCGTCTTTTCCGGCCAGGGTCACGGTTACCGTCGATGCGTTATCGATGACATGCTGATTGGTAATGATATATCCATCCTGGGAAATCAGGAAACCGGTACCGATACCTGTTTCATAGCGGTCCTGGGGAACGGCCTGGAAATCTTGTCCAAAAAACTGCCGGAAAAAGGGATCACTGAACATCTGGTTCTGGGAACTGCTGACCTTCACCTTGGCTTCCACATTCACCACGGCTGGACCGGCTTTTTCTACAATATCAGCCACCCCGAGAGGTGCGCCGTTGACAGTTGTGATCGCACTTGAGGTTGTGCCCGTTGTTGTGGTTGTATCCGTTGCCGCTGCCAAAACGCCGGTATTGTTATGCAGTATTTGCGGCAGAGTGATGCCCGCACCCTGTGCCACGACCGCTCCTCCGATCAGAAAACCAACCAGAAGCACAATGAATAATTTGCTGTACCATCTTTTCATTTAATACTCACTCCTTTTTTGATCAAATCTTTATTATCATATTTGTGATCTTGAGCTAATCTTAAACAAAGAATATGGGATTTTAATGAGAAATTCTGTGGGAAAATATGAAAATGTAAGAAGTGTTTTATAGAAGTAATAAAATACCCAGAACAATATATCCGGCTCCCAGGCATTTAAAGAAGGTCAGTTGTTCGCCGAGGAACAGCACGGCGCATACCATGGTTACCAGGGGAGAAGCCGACATGATCATGGAAACAGTGGATACATTCCCGGATTTGATGGCGGCAAAGTAGGCCAGATCTCCAAGTACGGTAGCCAGAATCGCTTCGATGGCAATTAGAATCGATTGCTGCAGGGTGATATTTTTAAACTGACTTATTCCGCCGCTTAAGCCCATCCAGGTAGTGACCAGCATTACCGCGATCACCGTCCGTAGAACCAATCCGATGGCCGGATTGATATTCTGCAGGCCGATCTTGGCAAAAATCGGTGCGATCCCCCAGCACACCATTCCCAGCAGAGCCAACCAGATCACCATAAGCAACGCCCTTTCACCTAATGAAAAAACTGTCAATATTCGGAAGTTTAGATTTATTTCTCATAAGACAATATAAAGGTACGATTAATTTTTACATGTAAAAGTGAGGACTAAATTTGCGGATACGATATATTGCGATAACTTCTTTTATCATTTTATTAATTGCGACCCTAAATCATGCTTTGATCATCAATAAAACCGATAACCCTGTCCTTACCTTAAATGATTTGCCGGGATATCTGCAAAAAGGCAGCAAGATCTATTCCGCGCCGGTTGTTTCCGGGCCGGCCACCATACTTCCCTGGGAGTATGACGCTGATTTTCAAAAAGCCATGCAGGAGAACAAAGCCACTATTCAGCTGGCCAACTATTGTACCGTCTTGAAAGATCCTTTGCCCGGTGAAGAAACCAATGTCCATATCGCAGCGAGGATATTAAAAGGAAAGGTTGTCAAACCCGGCCAAATCTTTTCACAGAATGCATCCGTAGGCCCCTACAATGCTTACCGGGGTTTTCAGCAGGGACCGGTCTACATCGGTTTTCAACTGAAAAGCACCGTAGGCGGGGGCGTATGCAAAATCGCCTCCACTCTGTACAATGTGGCGATCCTGGCAAACCTGCCCATTGTTGAACGCTACAATCACAGCATGCCCGTTCCCTATGTGCCGCTGGGGCAGGATGCCACGGTTTGTTATGGGGTAAAGGATCTGAAGTTCTTAAACAACACCCCCTACCCGATCCTGATCTGGGCGCAGGGCATTGACAACCGGTTGTATATAGGTTTTTACGGGCAAACCAAACCCCCGGAAGTAGAGTGGCACCATGAAACGCTGAAAGAAGTAAAAACCTGGAATGTCTACCGGAAAAATTACGACCTCAAGGAAGGTAGCCAAAACGTGATCGCCGCGGGGATGGACGGTGCCATTGTCCGTTCCTGGATCACCATAAAAGATCCAAAAAGCGGAATTACCGTCACAAAAAAATTAGGCAAGGACTATTACAATCCCATGCCGGCGGTGGTCGAACTCGGCATGAAACGGTACTAGTATTAGGCAAAATGTTAACACTTCAGCCCTTTTATTCATAAGATGCAGCATGGTGATTTTGAATAAAGGGGTAATATGATTGAATATGGATCAACAGCGGGCACCTTTGCTGGAAGCCTTAAAAGGTTATGTGAAAGATGAGGTGGTCCCTTTTCATGTTCCGGGCCACAAACAGGGCCGGGGGATTCCCGAACTGCAGAAATATATCGGGGCGAACATTCTTAAAATGGATGTCAATGGCATGAAGGAACTGGATTATATCGGTAATCCTGCCGGAGTGATTGCCGAAGCCCAGCAGCTTTGTGCCGATGCTTTTGGAGCAGAGCATGCACATTTCCTGGTCAACGGGACCTCTTCAGGGGTCCAGGCCATGATCATAAGCGCCTGTAATCCCGGCAACGAGATCATTATTCCCCGCAATGCCCATAAATCAACTATCGGATCCATCATTTTAAGCGGCGCGATCCCGGTTTACGTACAGCCGCAGATCAATAAAAAACTTGGCATTGCCACCGGGGTCACCCCGGAAAGCATACAAAAAGCCATCGAAGAGCATCCCCACGCCAAAGCCATATTTATCATCAATCCATCCTATTACGGTATACATTCCGATTTGCAGACTATCGTGGACCTCTCCCATCAGCACAACCTGTCTGTCCTGGTCGATGAAGCCCATGGTGCCCATCTGTATTTCCATCCGGATTTTGCCCTGACGGCCATGGAGGCGGGGGCCGATATGAGTGCGGTCAGCATGCACAAAACCGGCGGCTCCATGACCCAGTCCTCCCTTTTGCTGCATCGGGGGGAGCGGATATCAGCCGATCGGGTCAGACAGGTCCTGCAGCTCAGCTACACTTCCAGCGCTTCCTATGTGCTGATGTTATCGATCGAT
Source organism: Bacillota bacterium (assembly GCA_017861475.1). Classification (GTDB taxonomy): domain Bacteria; phylum Bacillota; class Syntrophomonadia; order Syntrophomonadales; family Syntrophomonadaceae; genus Syntrophomonas_B. The sequence goes on from JAGFXV010000147.1 coordinate 3,650, forward strand.
CTGGCCCGCAAACAACTGGCCCTGCAGGGTCGTTCCCTTTTGCAGGAGACCCTGGAACTGTCCCGATGGGCCCGCCGGGAGCTGAACAAAATCGAGGGGATCAATGCTTTCGGCCAGGAACTGGTCGGCTCTCCGGGTTGTTTTGCTTTTGATGAAAGCAAACTCAGTGTTCATGTCCGCAACCTCGGCTATACCGGTTATCAGATCGAGAGGATCCTGCGGGAACGGCACAGGATCCAGATAGAGTTTGCCGATATTTATAATACGTTAGCCATAGTGAGCCTGGGCGACCGGCAGGAAGATTTGCAGAAACTGGTCGATGCGTTCCAGGATATCGCCGCTCAAAGGCAGAGCAAAGACGCTCCCCAATGGGTCAATATTCCTTTTTGTCCGGAGATGATCGTCTCTCCCCGGGATGCCTTTTACAGTCCGAAAAGATGCGTTCCGCTCGACTATTCGGTGGGAGAAATTTCCGGCGAGATGATCATGGCCTATCCGCCGGGAATTCCGGTGATCTGTATGGGTGAACGGATCACTCCGGATATCATCGAATATATCCAGCTGCTGCAGGCGGAAGGATGCGAACTGCAGGGGGCCGCTGATGCCAATGTCAATAAAATAAAAGTCCTGGGACCGACTTCATCAAAAAAAATCATATAATCCCGCACCGTCCATTTTTTTAACTTAACTTGGTGCCTGGCACGAAGTTATTAAGTTATTTTAGATCAAATTATTCCTGAGTAGTTGTGTCTGCAGCTACGGATAATATTTGTGGCAGCTTTTGAATTTAAAAAATGGACGGTGAATATCTATGCCCGGCAAAAGGTCAGCCCTTGTAAAAATCATACCCTTTCTGATGATTATTTCCTTGTTCATAACCTCCTGCGGGACCCAGTCGCCCAGCCGGAAAATCCCGGAGCCGCAAAAAGCAAAAACAGAAACGAAAAATACAGATACGGCTAAAAATAATTCCGGTGAAAATAAGCAAAAGGTGCTCAAATCCGGTCCGGTGGATGAAGTCCCCTGGAGCAGCGATCAGAAATTTAAAGCAGCCCAGCAAAAAAATCAGACCTTTAAACAAATGGCGGCTTTCCGCACCGTTTTGATCGATCCTCTGCCCGGTGAAGAAGAAAATGTGCATCTGGCGGCGAGAATGTTGACCGGAACTGTCGTCCAATCGGGGGCGATCTTTTCCCAAAATGCCTCCATCGGGCCTTATACAAAAAGTCGGGGATTTCAGGAAGGCCCAGTTTATATCGGCGGTACCCTGAGCAAAACCACCGGCGGCGGGGTCTGCAAGATTGCCTCCACCCTCTATAATGTTACCGTTCTCAGCGACCTGCAAG
>JAGFXV010000148.1 GCA_017861475.1 Bacillota bacterium
ATCGAAGGTCTGATAATAGGATGGTCGACATAGTTTTCAACCTTTTCCCCAAACATATAGATATTAAGTTTTTGCTTGCGCAAACTGTCGACATACTCTTGAGCAGTCTTTAATGCCATTTTGTTTTCCCGCCTTTCAAAAATCATTGTCTTGTAAATAATGATGCAAAAATTTTGTATGGGTTAATATCACCTTAAAATACAACTGCCATATTTATATGCAAAATTAGTGCCACAAATATATGAGTCGGAAATGATGCGGTTGATCATAGATTAATTAAGGCAGTGACGGCCGTTAACCATATAAAGGAATGCACTTAATAATGAGGCATTACAACAAAACCTAAAAATTTAAATGATGTGCACCTTCAAAGTGATACTGTTTTGTAACCTGCAGGGGAGGTGGGGTAATGAGATGGCTTAAAATCGGGAATAAGCAGCATGAACCGAATATGATTCATTTGGATTTTAAGAACCAAAAATGAATCATCACGAAGAACGTCGAATTGAAGAGCAATTTTAATAATATTATCAACAAAGCGAAACGAAATCGGTTCGAAATGAAGGTTTTAACTTTTGAAATTTAGATGCCTAATGATACATCAAAAAATTCATAAAGTGCAACAATAATAAATATTATCGGCTTTTATTAGAACTGTTCAACTTGAACCGATGTTGTTTCAGTATGTTGGCATATTGTTTGCGTTTATATAGGACAGGAAGTTTAGGAAAGGAGCAGGGAGAGTGTTGGATTGGAAGACTTATTACAGCGATCATATCAGAACTCCAGCAGAAGCAATAAAATCTATCAGATCCGGCGATCGTGTTGTATTGGGACATGCCTGCGGTGAACCACAGGCATTGACTCGCGCACTGGTTGCGAGAGCTCAGGAACTGGAAAATGTTGAAATAATTCAAAGGGTAGCGATGGGGGAGTCATCCTATGTGAATCCCGAAATGCAAGGTCACTTCAAACTAAATTCTTTGTTTGGCAGTGCTCCGACAAGAAAAGCCATTGCAGATGGCCGAGCTGATTTTACACCAAGTTTTATCAGTGAAATACCGGGATTGTTTCTGACCGGCAAAATTCCGGTTGATGTTGCTTTGATATCCATTACTCCTCCGGATAATCATGGCTATTGCTCGTTGGGGATTTCGATTGATTACACTATCCAGGCGGCACGGGCAGCCAAAATTGTTATTGCACAGGTTAATCCAAATATGCCACGCACTTATGGAGACACTTTATTGCATGTCAGCGAAATCGATTATTTTGCACCAGCTGAAGAACCGCTGATTGTATTGGACCGACCCATTATAGGACCAGCTGAGAAGCAGATTGGAATGAATGTTGCTTCTTTAATTGAGGATGGAGCTACTCTACAGCTTGGTATCGGCTCTATACCGGACGCTATCTTGGGCTTCCTTTATGAAAAGCATGATCTTGGAATCCATACCGAGTTGTTTTCGGATGGAGTAAGGGATCTGGTGGAAGCAGGCGTTATCACCGGCAAGAAAAAAACATTGCATCCCAACAAAGTCATATCAAATTTTGTAATGGGTACCCCCAAACTTTATGACTGGATGCATGATAATCATGCGATTAATCTATACCCCGAAGACTATGTCAATGATCCCTGGGTCGTTGCTCAAAATTATCGCATGACAGCTATCAATTCAGCGTTGGAAGTTGATGTTCTGGGACAGGTTGCAGCAGATACCCTGGGACCAATGCAATTCAGTGGGGTAGGCGGACAAGTTGATTTCGTCAGGGGAGCAGCTCGTTCAGTAGGTGGCAAATCAATCATTGCATTCCCGGCCACCGCGCAGAAGGGCAAAACCAGCCGTATTGTTCCCGTTCTGGCAAGAGGATCGGCGGTCACAACATCCCGTCATGATACTGATTATATAGTAACTGAATACGGAATTGCTTCCATGAAAGGCAAGACTGTAAAGGAAAGAATGGATGCATTAATTAATATTGCGCATCCTGACTTTAGAGCAGAAATAAAAAAAGAAGCGCATAGAACGTATTTTTCACAATAATACTGGGTTCCTTGCAATCCCGTTTGCATTGTAATAAGTTGCGAAATAATAAGAAAAAGGAAGGTGATATGTAAAGAAGAATGCGGGAGCGTTTCAAGCCAGGGGTGGCAGGGGACGGGGAAGAATACCCCCGCCAAAAGTTCTCATACTGTAATTGGTGACTAAAATCAAAAATTTTAGGAGGTACGAGGGATGAGTTTTAAAAACAAGCGTTATCTTGGATTATTACTGGCTTTGGTTATGATGCTCAGTCTGGTTGCAGGCTGCGGCGGTGGCGGAACTGAAAAGGCAGCCGTCAAAGAGATCAAAATGGGGACAATCCTTCCGCTGTCTGGTTCAGCTGCACCGTTGGGTAAAATCGGCCAGCAAGCGCGTGACATGGCGATTGAAGAAATCAATGCTGCCGGCGGCATCAAATCAATGGACGGAGCTCAACTAAAAATGGTTTATGCTGACAGTAAAGGTGATCCGGCAACCGGCGTATCAGAAGCTGAACGCTTGATCACGCAGGAAGAAGTAAAATTAATCACAGGTTGTTATCAGAGTGGTGTGGCCATGCCTTCCACAGAAGTTGCTGAACGCTATCAGATTCCCTATTTCGTAGATGTTCCTTCGGAAGATAAAATCACTGAGCGTGGCTTCAAATATATATTCCGTCTGGCTGAAAAGACCAGCTGGAGAAATAAAGCCCAAACCGAATTTATTACTGAAATGTCCAAGAAATACAATACCCCGATTAAAACCGTTGGGCTTATCTATGAAAATACTGCCTGGGGTCAGGGTGCTGTAGCAAACTGGGAAAAATTCCTGCCCGCAGCCGGTTATCAAATCGTTATGAAAGAGCCGTATCCGGCCAATTCTTCTGACCTGACACCGGTCGTATTAAAAGCCAAACAGTTAAATCCCGACGTTATTATGATGGTTTCCTATGTATCTGACGCTGCTCTTTTGACCAAAACTTTTGCTGAACAGAAAGTTACCCCCAAAGCATTTATCGGTACCAGCGGTGGATTTGCTGATCCCACTTATTACAACCTGGCCGGCGATGCGTGTGAAAACTTCTTTGATATCTCCACTTGGGAACCTGACGTAAATCGTCCGAATTCCAAGGAAACCAATGAGAAATTCAAACAAAAATATGGTTATGCCATGAATGCTGAGGCAGTAAAAGCTTATGTTGGAATGTATGTAATTGCTGATACGTTGGAAAGAGCCGGTTCAACTGATCCTGAAAAACTGCGGGCAGCTTTTGCAGCCACCGACCTTAAATCAGGTCCTGCCCAGATGTATGCTTCTGAAACCAAATTTGATGAAACCGGACAAATGGTCAATGCACCTATCGTTATCTGCCAGTACCAGAAGGTCAATGGCAAGATGGAACGCATAACCGTATATCCGCAAGCTGAAGCCCGGCCCGGGTCACAGATCGTATGGCCTTATCCTGGCGTAAAATAAGGTATCCTAATTTGAGGTGCGGGATTGTCCGTAACGGACAATCCCCATTCTCCCCAGAGAAAGGGGTGTTATAAACAATGGGCTTTTTTTCAGTTGTTGCCAATGGTCTCAGTATGGGCTGCATTTATGGTCTGATCGCACTGGGGCTGACATTGATCTTCGGCATCATGAAGATTATAAACTTTGCCCAGGGCGCATTGCTTATGTTGTCAATGATGATTTCCTACTGGCTTTGGGTTGCTACCGGGCTGAGCCCTTATATACTGGTGGTGATCGTAGCCCCGGTTATGTTTGTGGTTGGTTATGTGAGTGAACGCTTTTTGATCAAACCTGTACTTGATGCACAAAAGGACGTGCGCGAACCGGTAAGTGTACTTCTCCTTACAGCAGCGTTTGCCATCGTGCTTGAGAATTTGTGCCTGATGGTTTTTGGCGCTGATTATGTAATGGCCAAGACCAGTTTTTCGACACAGACACTGGCTCTGGGGTCGGTAACAGTTAGTGCGGCTAGATTTTATGGTTTGCTTATTGCCCTGGTAGTTGCAGCTGTCTTTTATATGTTCCTTAAATATACACAGACCGGGCGCAACCTTAGAGCAACCGGTCAGGATCGAAATGCAGCCTCATTGATGGGGATTGATATTACGAAAACGTATGCCATTGCCTTCGGGATTGGAACCGCTTTGCTGGCAGTGGCAGCAGTAGCGTTAATTCCGTTCTACTATGTTCATCCCTCGGTGGGAGCAGTATTTATGACCAAAGCTTTTATTGTTGTAGTTTTGGGTGGATTGGGTAGTGTACCTGGCGCCATTTTAGGCGGCGTTATTATTGGTTTGATAGAATCGATCGCTGCACAGTACATGACGGCTACTTTAACCGCCATGTTGGTATATGCAGTGTTCCTGGTGGTTCTGTTTATCAAACCGACGGGTATATTCGGCTCGCCCTATGAATGGTAGGTGAAAAGCATGACAGGATTAAATATCAACAAAAAGCACATAATGATAGCTGGTCTGGTTGTACTGTTGTGTCTTTTGCCTACGGTGATAACCAAACCTTACTACATGCATGTTATAATAATGTGCATTTTGTGGGCCTACCTGGCTTCCTGCTGGAACATCATCGGAGGATTTGCCGGTCAGCTTTCTTTAGGTCACGGTATTTATACCGCAGCTGGTGCTTATATAACGATGATTCTATTCAATACGTACGGATTGTCTCCTTGGCTGGGGATGTTTGTAGGCGGCGGAGTCGCAGTGTTGTTAAGTTTTATTGTAGGTTTTCCAACGTTTAAACTCAGGGGTGCATATTATGCCCTGGCAACAGTCGCTATCGCAGAAGCAGTCGTAGTGCTGATCAACAATACAGGTGAGATCGGCAAGTATGTAATCGGTGGAGCGGAAGGCCTGATTGTTAAGATGGTTGGTAATTCGGCAGCCGCAATTCAGTTTAATTCCAAAATTCCATATTACTATATTGTACTGTTTATGT
>JAGFXV010000149.1 GCA_017861475.1 Bacillota bacterium
TGCTCCGCCCAGATATTCACCGGTCTGGCTGACCACACAAAAAGTGGTGGCGGTTCCGAAATCCACAATGATCAAGGGTCCTCCATATTTATGATACGCAGCCACCGCATTTACCACCCGGTCGGCGCCTACTTCGCGGGGATTGTCATATTTGATGGCCAGTCCGGTTTTGGTCCCCGGGCCAACCAAGATCGGTTTACAGTGAAAATAACGCTGGCACATCCATTCCAGTTCCATATTTAAACTGGGTACCACTGAGGAAATAATCGCTGCCTTAATGTTTTCTGCCTGCAAATTTTGATAAAGAAACAATCCATGAATAATGATCCCATATTCATCTGCCGTGCGCTGGGTATCAGTGCGGATGCGCCAGTGGTTAACCAGTTTCTCCTGGTCATATACTCCGACTACCATATTGGTATTGCCTACATCAAATACTAAAATCATATCATTTGCCTCCGCTTAAATCATTTCTTCTTCATGTATTATATTTAGGTGTTTAACCCTGCAATTATATTTTTTATTTTCAAATCTGCTGCAGATCGAAACTGATATCCAGACTTGATGCGGAATGGGTAAGAGCCCCCATGGAAATAAAATCTACCCCTGTTTGGGCAATTTCAATCAAATTGGCGGCTTTTATTCCCCCGGAAGCCTCCAGCAAAGCCCGGCCGGCTACCACCGCCACTGCTTCCCGCATGACCGCCGGAGCCATGTTGTCCAGCATGATAATATCAGTCCCAGCCTCCAGGGCTTCCTGCAACTGATCAAGATTTTCTACTTCAACTTCTATTTTCAATGTATGCGGTACTTTGCCCCGGGCCATAGCAACCGCTTGCTTTATTCCCCCGGCTGCGATAATATGGTTGTCCTTGATCATAACCCCGTCGTACAGGCCGAAACGATGATTGCGTCCGCCGCCGACGGTTACCGCGTATTTCTCCAATACTCTGAGACCCGGTGTCGTCTTGCGGGTATCCAGCAGCTGGGCAGAATAATCTTTAATCATCCCGGTCAATTGGTGTGTCTGGGTAGCTATGCCGGACAAACGCTGCAAGAAGTTCAGCGCCGTTCTTTCTCCGGTCAGCAGCGCCCTGCTCTTGCCTCTTATCCGGGCAATTACCGTACCGGTTGTGACCAAGTCGCCTTCTTCTATCAATTTCGTAAAAACTGCTTCCGGATCAAGCCGGGCAAAAACAGTCCCAGCAACTTCCAGTCCGGCAATAACCCCCTCAGCTTTGGCAATAAACAGACCTTCACTGTTTTGTTCGGCCGGCACTACGCTCATGGTAGTTATGTCACCATAGCCGATGTCTTCTTCCAAACTGCGTCTGATCAAATCGTCCAATCCCGGATAACGCATCAATAAACCTCCTGATCCTGATAAAGCGATATTGATATATAATTTTTCGTGTATGTATTATTAGCAATTAACAAAGCTGGTATGTTTAACCCAGCGTACATCATCACGCTGCGGATAATCAGAGCGGCAATGCCCCCCCCGGCTTTCTCTGCGCCACAGGGCAGCCTGAACGATCACGTGAGCAACCGTCAGCATATTGACCATTTCAATATAGGCCAACGGGTCATCTTCCCGGGCGAGATGATTGTAAAGATATTCGATCTCCAGGTTGGCCGCCTTCAGTCCTTCTTCCTTACGTATAATACCAACTTTATCCCACATTACATCTTGCAGACGCCGCCTTACTTCGATCGGACTGATTCCGGGCTTCAGCGGAGTATAAACCCAGCCGGGTTCGAAGCTCTGATAGAGTTCCTCCGCCCTTACCTGACGCCGATACATGATTTCTCCGGCCCGATTGACAATGCGCTGGCCGAAAACAATCCCTTCCAGCAGCGAATTACTGGCCAGACGGTTGGCACCATGTACCCCGGTGCAAGCGGCTTCACCGCAGGCATAAAGTCCGTTCACCCCTGTCTCACCGTAAGTATTGGTTTTGATTCCGCCCATGGTATAGTGGGCTGCCGGAGAAACCGGCACCATATCTTTTTCAAGATCGATACCATGCAGCAGACAGGTTCGATAAATGTTGGGAAATCGCTCTTTCACGCCGGCAATGATTGACATGTTAAGAAACACATATTCACTGCCGGTAAGCATCATTTCATTTAATATAGCCCGCGAAACAATATCTCTCGGAGCCAGTTCCAAAAGGGAATGATATTTGCTCATGAATCTTTCCCCTTTGGTATTATAAAGCAAGCCACCTTCTCCGCGAACCGCTTCAGAGATCAGAAAACGCTGGGTATCGTGACTGAACAATACGGTCGGATGAAATTGTATGAATTCCAGATCACTGAGTTCGCAACCGGTCCGATAAGCGGCAGCCATGCCATCGGCAGTGGCAACATCCGGATTGGTGGTGTAGCGATAAAGCTGTCCTGCACCGCCGGTAGCTATTATAACAGCCCGGGCGATATAAAGTATCTGTCGTTTGTTTTGCTTGTCATAGACCAATGCCCCTTGGCATTCCCCTGCCTCAGTTCCAAGCAGATCGATCAAAAACTGATATTCATAAATCCTGATGCGCTGATCTTCTTCACAATTTTTCACGAGGGCAGCGCGGATGGTTTCCCCGGTGGTGTCGGCAGCATGCAGAATACGCGCTTTACTGTGTGCCCCCTCCCGGGTCAGGGATATATTGCCGTCCTTCATATCGAAGCTGGCACCGGCAGCGATCAGTTCACGGACCCGATCCGGTCCTTCCCGCACCAGCACATCAACCGCCTCAATGTCACAGACTCCTGCGCCTGCCTCCAGCGTATCCTCCAAATGCAAAAAAGGGGAATCTTCCTCATGCACTGCAGCAGCGATTCCCCCCTGGGCCAGTCCCGTATTGGAGTCCTTGATGGTTTTTTTAGTTAATACCACGACCTCACCATAGGCTGATGCCTTAAGGGCCGTAAACAAGCCGGCGATTCCTCCGCCGATGATCAGAAAATCAGTATTTATTACCGAAATTCCCGGTTGCATCTCCCAGGTGTATCTAGTAATTCTCATATAAAATCCTTATTTCTATTTAATTTCCAGCATATTTTGCAAAGATCTGAATGCTCTTTTGCGTATATCTTCAGCTACCTCAATCTGTTCCTGTAATTTCTCCAGGGAAAGCGCGAGTTCTTCCAATTGGATCATCTTCATTTCCTGGCAGACAAAATTACTGCGGGCCGGATAAAATGTTTTATCCGGACAATGTTTACGCAGGCTGTGCAGGAAACCTTCTTCTGTGCCAACAATAAACTCCCTGGCGGAACTGTCTTTAATGTATTTCAGTATTCCGGCGGTGGAGCGTACAGCGTCGGCCAGAGCAATTACTTCCGGCGGACATTCAGGATGAACGATCACTTTGGCCTCCGGATGCAGTGCAATTTGTTCCCGCATACTGTCTGGACTGACGATGTCATGCACCGGACAGTAACCTTCCCAAAAAATCATCTCCCGTCCTGTCTGAGCAGCTACATATCTGCCCAGATTACGGTCAGGTACAAATATGATTTCTTTTTCCCGGGGAATGGAGTTTATCACCGCAACCGCATTGGAAGATGTACAACAAATATTACTTTCTGCCTTGACTGCAGCCGAAGTATTCACATAAGCAACCACAACCGCTTCAGGATGCTGGCTTTTTTTCTCCCGCAGGGCGGTCGGCGTGACCATATCGGCCATCGGACATCCCGCCTGGACAGGTAACAACACCATTTTGTCAGGATTCAAGATTTTGGCGCTTTCCGCCATAAAACTGACGCCACAACTGACAATTACCTGGGCCTGAGTCGCACTGGCTTGCTGGGCCAGTTGCAGGGAATCGCCCACAAAATCAGCAATATCCTGTATTTCAGGGTTCTGATAGTAATGCGCCATGATAACTGCGTTAAGTTCCTGCTTGCGCTGTTTTATATACTCTATTAAATCATTGGCCATAAAAATGGCATCCTCCTGTTAAAAGCTCCCCGGACTGATCTTCTGTACCTCGTTCTGCTCATTAACATAGACCAGAGCCGGTTTATAACCTTTGCATTCTTCATCACTCAGCAGGGTATAGGTAAGGATAATAACCACGTCACCCCGTTGTACCTTGCGGGCAGCAGCACCATTCAGACAGACTGTTTTTGAACCTCTTTCCCCTTCGATGACATAGGTTTCAAAACGTTCCCCATTATTATTGTTGACAATGGTCACTTTCTCATTCTCGATAATATTGGCTGCATCCATAAGATCCCGATCCAAAGTGATGCTTCCAACATAATTGAGGTTGGCATCCGTTACTACTGCGCGATGGATTTTTGACTTTAACATATACCGGAACACTGAATTACACCTCCACGATAAGATTGTCTATCAATCTGGTATTGCCAAACTTTACTGCCAGAGCGATCAAAACCCGGCCTGTAATTTCCTCCACGTCTCCCAGATCATCTGCATCATATATCTCCACATAATCAATATTGGCCTGAGGGGCAGTCGCTATCATTTCCCTGATCGCCTGTTTCATCCGGGCCACATTTCGCACTCCGCTCTCCGCCAGTCGTCTGGCTTCCTGCAGGGAACGACTCAGTACCAGAGCCTGCTGGCGCTGCTCCTCATCCAGATAAACGTTACGGGAACTCATGGCCAGACCGTCTGCTTCACGCTTGATTGGTACTCTGATAATGGTAAGGGGGAAATTCAATTCCCGCACCATCTTTTCAATAATCATGACCTGCTGGGCATCTTTTTGCCCAAAAAATGCCATATTGGGCTGGCAGATATTGAAAAGTTTGCTGACCACTGTCGTTACCCCTTTAAAATGGCCCTCACGAGAACCTCCGCAGAGTTTTGAAGTAATCTCTCCTTTCAATTCCACCCAGCTGTTATATCCTTCCTGATACATGTCGCGTACGGATGGAGCAAAAATGGCATCCACTTTTTCTGCTTCCAGTTTTTTACGG
>JAGFXV010000150.1 GCA_017861475.1 Bacillota bacterium
TTTACGGTCACTCTCAACGTCACGCGGATAACTGTCAAAATCTTCATTAGGCCCAAACTGAGTGGGATTTACAAAAATAGAAACGACCACTATATCACAGTGCCGTCCTGCTTCCTTCACCAAAGACAAATGTCCGGCATGCAGATACCCCATAGTGGGAACAAGGCCTATTGTCTGCCCCTGGCGTTTCTTGTCCAGACACCAGTTTTGCATCTCTTTAACATCATTAAAAACCTGCATTTTTAATCCCTCGTCGTAATAAATATTTTAAAACCTCCGGGAGCACCCGGATGGGCGTCCCGGAGTCTAAGCCTAATATAATCTCTCCAAAACATCTTCCTTGATGGTAAAACCATGTTCTTCGCCCGGGAAGGTGCCCGCTTCCACCTCTAATTTATATGCCAGCAGCGCTTCCTTAATAAGCGGTTCCAGATTGGCAAATTTCTTGACAAACTTGGGGATATGTCCTTTGAACATGCCCAGCATATCATTGACCACTAAAACCTGTCCGTCGCAATAAGCGCCTGCACCAATACCAATAGTTGGTATCGACAATTCCTCGGTAATCTTCTTGGCCAGCAGAACCGGGACACATTCCAGGGTAATGGCAAAAGCTCCGGCTTCTTCAAAAGCGTGGGCAGCAGCAATCAGGTTTTTGGCTGTGTCGAGATCTTTGCCCTGTACTTTAAACCCGCCAAAGGCATTTACCGATTGCGGTGTCAGTCCAATATGGGCCATGACCGGGATCTGCGCGTCGATAATCGCTTTGGCAAACTCGACCCTCTCCAGTCCGCCCTCCAGTTTGACCGCCTGGGCGCCGCCTTCCTGGATCAAACGCCCTGCATTGCGAACAGCTTCTTCTCTGGAAACATGGTAGGACATAAACGGCATGTCTCCTACTACCAGTGCATTTTTGGTGCCTCTTGCGACGGCAGCGGTATGATGTACCATGTCATCCATGCTTACCGCTAGGGTGTTCTCGAATCCGAGCTGCACCATGCCAACTGAATCACCCACCAATATCATGTCTATACCAGCTTCATCCACCATGGCAGCCATTGAATAGTCATAGGATGTAAGCATGCTTATTTTTTGTTTATTGAGCTTCTTTTCTTTTATCGTTGCAACAGTCACTCTGCTCATTTGTACACCCCCTTACTGGGCTGAACCCACACGGGCCAGCTCCTGCATAAATACTTTCTGGAATTTTTCCATGGCATTTTTGTCAATACTGCCCTTTTCCAGCGCTATTTGGGCAGTATAATAGCCCAACCATCCGTAGAGCTTGGTTAATTCCGGCGCCATTTCTTCAAGGCAGTCCAAATGTTTGATTATCGTTGAAAGATCACCGCGGGCAATCGGTCCGGTGAGCGATTTGGGGATGCCTATGTTTTCAATATTATGCAACGTGCCATTAATTAAGGGCAGCAAAGCACGGGTAGCCATATTTTTGGGGATACCAGTAGATTCCAGCAGCTTGACCCCAAAATCAATAATGGTTACCAGATAATTTGAAACCACACAGGCTCCGGCATGATATAAAGGTTTGGCTTTGCGATCTATAAAGAAATACTCTCCTCCCAGCGTTTCAACGATACAGACAGCGACATCAAAAGCCTGCCTGTCTCCTTCAATGCTGAAAACAGATCCGGGTAAATTCTCAATGGCCATGTCCGGGTTGGCAAAAGACTGCAACGGGTGCACAGAAAGTACCCGTGCGCCAAATTCCTTGGCCCGGTCCAATATCTCCGATGATTGTGCCCCGCTCATGTGTACCATGGTGTGTCCGCTATGAATGGCCCCACGATCAGCCAGCGTTTCCACAACATTTTGAATAGCACTGTCACACGGAGTAATAAATATCAAATCAGCTGAGCGAGCAACGTCTTCCGGGTTTGCTGCAACACAACAACCGGTCCGTTTTGCCAGCAACTGTGTAGATTCAGGTCTAATATCATATGCACCCGTAATCTCATAGCCCTTTTCATGCAAAACGACTCCGACAGCCGTTCCAACAACCCCCGCCCCAATAATACCAATCTTTGGTCTCAACACAAAATAAACCCCCTCTGAAAACAGGCAAAAACGGTATAGCCTGTTTTGCTAATTCCGTCCTGGTCCGCGAGGGATCCAGGCTTCTTATGCAGGAGTACCGGCGGGAGACTCCCTATTTACTTATTTTCCGTCTTTCTGATGCTTTGGCTCGCATCTTCCAGCTGTGCTGCTCTAGCCAACACCTCCCCGATCCCTTTGCCATCCGGAAATACCAACTGCGGTGCTATTTCCTGCAAGGGAATTAAGACAAACAAACGCGCATACAAGTGCGGATGAGGAATCACCAGCTCATGCAAAGCGATGGTTTCCTCTCCAAATAAAAGGATATCCAGATCTATTACCCGGGGACCCCATTTTTCGTTCCTGAGGCGTCCCAATTTAATTTCAATTTTTTGCAAAACATCCAGTAACTCCAGCGGAGTAAATTCTGTTTCTATTTCAATGACCTGATTTAAAAATTCATCCTGGTCGGTCTTTCCCCAAGGTGAAGTAATATATAAAGACGACTTGCGTGTTACGATGATCTTTCCAGTTTGTTCAATTTGGTATATGGCTTGGGCCAGGTTTTCTTCCTTGTCGCCCATATTGGAGCCTAATCCAAGATATACTTGCCCGTTCAAATAGTGTTCACCCTCTAAATTAGCATATAGGTTATCCCTCTGCAAGAGTTAATTTCGGTATCTTTTTATAGAAACACCAAAATAGTCAAATTCGCCTTCTACCGGCGCTTCCGGTTTGTAAACGGTGATTTCCACCCCGGCAACCGGAAACCGAAACAGTATCGCTGCGGCAATATTTTCCGCCAGCGCTTCCAGTAATTGAAAACTTTCCTGCTCAACGATATTTCTAACCAGGGTAAAAACCTCGGCATAGGATACTGTATCTTTTATATCATCACTCTTTCCGGCCAAACTTGTGTCCAGAAATAAATCTGCATCAACTCTAAAAGTTTGCGGCTTTGTCTTTTCAAAGGCCATCACCCCGTGGCAGCCCTTGAATGTCATGCCCCGGGCCATGATTTTATCCATTCTCGCTCCTTATCGCATCCATCATCCGTGCCAACCGGCAACTCTCCCGAACATCATGTACCCGCACGATATCTGCTCCGTTCATAATGGCGGCTGCTATAACCGCCAAACTGCCTTCCAGCCTTTCATTTACATCCAAGTCGAGGGTCGCGCCGATGAATGATTTTCTCGAACCACCGATCAGCAAAGGTCTGCCCAAACTCTTAAAATTCTGCAGGTGTTTAATGATCAAGCGGTTTTGGGCAGGCGTTTTGCCAAAACCCAATCCGGGATCAAGAATTATCTTTCCCGGTTCCAATCCAGCCTGCTCAGCCGTCCGGGCTGAATGCGCCAGTTCCTCGGCAATATCATCGATCAGATTGTCATATGGTTCATGTCTTCTTAGTTGCAGACGATTGTGCATCAAGACCACCGGAGCCTGCCATTTGACCAGTACATTTAAAAGTTCAGAGTCCATCTGCAGACTGCCGATATCGTTAATCAAATGGGCTCCGTGCTCCAATGCCTGGCGGGCCACCTCCGCCCTGAAAGTATCTACCGATACAATCATGTCGGCATCAGCAAGTTTTTTGACCAGCGGGATGACCCGGGCCAGTTCTTCTTCTTCACTGGCGATCGTCGCATCGGGACGCGATGAGGCTCCTCCAACATCTATAATATCAGCGCCTTCCGCTTGCATGGCCCAAGCGTGCTCAAAAGCTTTTTCAGGATCGAGGAACTTTCCAGCATCACTGAAGGAATCGGGGGTAACATTCAGGATCCCCATGATCAACGTTCGTTTGCCCATTTCAAAGCTTTTTCCCTGGGCCAGTAACAACCTGTCGGCTGGTTCTTCCAGCGATTTCAGTATGTTTTCAATATCATCAGCCACAGTCCGCAGACCAAACGGCTGTATCTTCAGTTTTTCCAATAAAAGCGCGTAATGTTTCAGGGTCCCAAGCAACAAAACATCACTGGCACCTTCACCGCTGGCGGCTTGTCGAGAAACGGCCGCTTCACCGCCTTTGGACAGCATTTCCTGTTTTAAAATATTGGCTGCCCGGTGGGAAATATTTTTCAGTTTTATACAACGAAATACGGCCTTGGGAATCATATACTCGATACCCGGAGAACTGGCACCGATCTCCTCCAGATATCTTTTGGCTTCCGCACGGCTTTCTATAAAAACTGCATGATGAGCCAAATCCTCACCTCACGCTAATATGCAAATGTTGTTACGCTGAATTCTTTATTGCCCCGTTTGGGACAGGTGTTACGTGCTTCACACTGACTGCAGACCCGGGACAAATTATCGGCCCGATGGAGCCTTTCGCCCAGGAAACTCATATCCCGGCTGATATTTCGATGTTCATATATGGCCCGGCAAATCATGTTGGTTTCATTAGGATTAAAAAAGGCACGCGGTAATATTTCGCGGGCCAAATTTGCACCGAAAGAAGCATGATCTACTCCTTCACGGTATTCTTTCCATTTGCCTATGTCATGCAATAATCCGCAGGCATAAATACATTCCTTGGCAGCCAATTTACCGCTAACGCCGCTTTCCTTGACAAAATAGTTCAGGTCATTATGCTCCAGAACCAGAATGTAAGCTATCCTGGCCACATCAATATGATGATGCAAGCCATGCTGGCAGTATTTGATAACGTTCTCATCGTCGGTGTTGCGCTTTATGTAATCAATATAGAATTTATCCTGTAAAATCAATTCAACCCGCTTCACCATCGTCACCCCGCGAATCATTTTGCAGTTTTGCTTGTAATATTAAACAAAGAACCGATAAATCCTGCTGCGAAGGCAAATATATTTTACTCTTCTTGCGTTTCCGTAGCTGCTTCTTTCTGCTCACCGGTCATGATCT
>JAGFXV010000151.1 GCA_017861475.1 Bacillota bacterium
TTCACTTTTCCTCTCCAAACTTCCTTTAAATTACCGGACTTATTAATGTAAATTTCATCAAATTTGTTTTCACTATTTTGTCGCAGTCGCTAGTTGTTGTATACTATATTAGTCAGTCACGGGCAGGAAAGGTAAATTTTGCCCATGCAAGAAATAATTTATACTCTCGCCGCAAATAAATCAAACAAAGGAAAAATATCATGGACTACAATATATTATTAAACTTGCTGGACTTAATCATCAATCTGGATGAACATCTTATTTCTCTGATCAATACCTACGGGATGTTTGTCTATGCAATCATCTTTCTGATTATATTTTGCGAAACCGGATTGGTCGTCACCCCTTTTTTACCAGGAGATTCCCTGATTTTTGTTTTGGGAGCTCTGGGGGCCAGTGGTAAAATCAATCTTCCGGCGATCTGCCTCGTACTTATGGCAGCAGCAATTCTTGGCAATATGACTAATTACCAGATCGGTCGTTTCGTTGGACCTAAAGTATTTGAAAAAGAATCGGGGCGTTTTTTCAAGAAGGAATATCTTATCCGCACCCACGCCTTTTTTGAAAGACATGGCGGCAAGACCATTGTCATTGCTCGTTTTATGCCCATCATCAGAACTTTTGCCCCGTTTGTAGCCGGAATCGGACAAATGGAATACTCCCGATTTACGTTTTTCAATTTGCTCGGTTGTGTTGCCTGGGTATTGGCATTTCTGGCCGGAGGCTATTTATTTGGCAATGTTCCCGGCGTACAGGATAACTTTACTCTGGTAATTTTCGGAATCATTTTTGTTTCGCTCATCCCGGCTGTGGTTCTTTCCTGGCGCGAAAAGAAAACTAACGCCAAGCAGCAGCCATAAACAAGCGTATATTAATGACAAGAACCCCACCCGCTGTCGCAATCAAAGATTGCTTGCGGGTCCCGGGAACCGTTTTGCTTCACAATAAAAATTTTCCTGTCAAAAGGAGGAGACTAATTTGAGCAATTATTTAAGGGAGTATCAAAGTAAACTGGTGTCAGCGGACGAGGCAGCAAAAACAGTAAAATCAGGTGACTGGATAAGCTACGGCTCACTTAACGCTCAGGCCTGCAGTCTTGACAAGGCCCTGGCCAAACGAAAAGATGAGCTGCGTGAGGTAAAGATTTGGACTTTACTTTGTCTGCGAATGCCTGAAGTTGTAAAGGCAGATCCTCTGGGTGAATCCTTCTGCTGTCAGTCCTGGCACTTTTCCGGATTGGACCGTAAAATTGCCAAGCAGGACACTCCGGTTTACTATACTCCCATGCGCTATTCAGAACTCCCTCGTTATATCCGGGAAAATGTCGAGCCCATTCAGGTAGCCATGCTGGGGACCTGCCCCATGGATCAGAACGGTTATTTCAATTTTGGTCCACAGAATTCCCATCACAAGGCACTCTGTGAACGGGCTGATAAATTGATCGTAGAAGTAAACACCAACATGCCCCGTTGTCTGGGAGGATACCACGAAGCAATCCATATATCCGAGGTTGATTACATCGTCGAAGGCGAAAATGAACCCCTGGTAACACCGGCAACAACACCGCCCAGCGAAATTGACAAAATGGTAGCCCGGCAGATCGTAGCTGAAATGGAAGACGGTGCCTGTATCCAATTGGGGATCGGTGGCATGGCCAATGCCGTAGGACAAATGATTTGTGACTCCGACCTGCAGGATTTGGGCTGCCACACGGAAATGTTGTGTGATGCCTATGTTGACCTGTTTGAAGCAGGGAAAATGACCGGCCGGCGTAAAAACCTCAATCCGGAAAAAATGGTGTACGGCTTTGCATTGGGCAGTCAGCGGCTTTTCGATTTTATCGATGACAATCCCCGGTGCGCATCCTTTCCGGTCGATTATACCAATCGGGTGGCAGTTGCTTCTGCCAATGACCGCCTGATGTCCATTAACAATGCGGTCGAGGTCGATATCTACGGGCAAATTTGTTCGGAATCTTCCGGAACCAGGCAGATCAGCGGCACTGGAGGACAGCTTGACTTTGTGCTGGCGGCTTACGAATCCCGCGGCGGCAAATCGTTCGTATGTCTGCCCTCCACCTATAAAAAGCCGGACGGAACACTGGCCTCCTGCATCGTGCCAACCTTAAGAACTGGTGCGATCGTGACCGATGCCCGAACCGTCGCTCATTATATCGTCACCGAACATGGGATTTTCAACAGCAAAGGTAAAACCACCTGGCAAAAAGCCGAAGGAATTATTTCCCTGGCCCACCCTGACTTCCGGGACGATCTGATCCGCGCCGCTCAGGAACAGAAAATCTGGTCCAGATATAATAAACAGTTTTGATCTGATAATCCCATTCATACGCAAACATCTGCCCATAAAAATAACTTCGTGCCTGGCACGAAGTTATTTTTAATATCACGTTTTATTTAACCAGTTCGATTTCCCAATCATTTTTGTCGGACTTTTTTACATTTATTTTATAAGCCCTTGCTTGCGCCAGTCTGCTTACATTTTCAAGCGCCACTGCAGTTGAGCCTGTTACCAGTATTTCACTGGTTCCCTGATCCATGACTTTTTTTGTTTTCATAACCGGCAAAGGGCAGCTCAAGCCCCGCACATCAACTTTTTCCATTGTCAACCCTCCTATTCCTCACGGAAAGACCAGCCGATTATAGCCATTACGGCGATCCCAACCACGCAGGCAATCTGTCCGTAAATGCCAGGTCCTCCGGCAACTGCTGCCACGCCGGGAGCAGCTGCCTTGGCTGCGGCGGAAGCCAGCATAAAGTTATGGCATATTGCAGCGCCAATGATCATTCCCAGCACAACTGCTGCCGCATCTGTATCTCCCTCTCCGGAGAGAATCAACTGCCGTAAAGGACACCCACCCAGCAGCGTAGCAGTCAGACCCACCAGGAACAATCCAAGGAAGTTCCAAATGTGCATACTATGGGCAATCGGCTGCCCGGTAAAACCAGTTTTAAAAAATCCAAAAGCAATATTTAAAATTAATGCTCCCAGGAAGATACCAATAAAGCCGATCAACAAATAATTTTCCCGTATCAGGATGAAATCCCTGATGCCCCCGCTCATGCACAACCGCGTACGCTGGGCCAGAAATCCCACCAGCAAACCGGCCGCCAGAGAGATGAGCACCGGGGCAGTCATAGAGCCCGGCCCCTCCTTGCTGAAGAACAACGGGCCGCCAGCCTCCGGATTAAATACGGTTCCCTTGAGTAAAATAAACAACAGGATAGCAAAAATAACCGGCAGGACAAAGCCCCCCAGTTTGCTGTGGCTTTCCTCGGCTTGACCAAGATTAAATCCCCGCCGTAAAAACCATACGCCTCCGCCTACGCCACAGATAAAGCCAATCAATCCCACAACGGCATTGTAGTCCCCGCCTGCCATACGCAGAACATCCCGCAGCGGGCATCCCAGGAATACCAAAGCTCCGACCATCATGAACATCCCCATAATAAAGCGCACCAGCGTAGCTGAACCGCCGCGGGATCTGAACTCGCCTGCAAACAAGGAAGTCAGCAGCGCTCCCAGCACGATCCCGATAATTTCCGGACGCATATACTGTACCACTCCGGCCCGGTGCAGACCCAGCGCTCCAGCAATATCTCTTTCGAAGCAGGCAACACAAAATCCCATATTGGGCGGGTTGCCCAACTTGACCAGCACCACCGCAATCGCTCCGATGATGAGGCCCGTAATCAGAATAAACCATTTGCCTTTGTCCAATTGAAATCCCCCTTTAATTATAACTTATTATTATATTATTAATTATATTTGTTGATTATTACATTCGCCTTCATTCCTAAATCTCCTGCTTTTTCCCGTATTTTTCAATTAAAAAACCTGCTCGTAATAAGCAGGTAATAAGTTAATTTATATTTTTATAGATTTATCAAGCACGGGGAATCAATTTTTTCTGGCCAACTTACCGGCCCTTTTTAACCTGTTTAACAGCCAAATAGAACACGATCAAAAGAACCGTTACCAACATGATCCAGGTGCTGAATTTAGATAAAAAGGATCCCATTGTCTGCCACGAATCTCCAAACCAATAGCCGATCCCCAAATTAAAAGCGGACCACATAAACTCACCAATGATAACCGCGGCTAAAAACCGATATAATTCATAAACGGTCATTCCGGCCAGAATATTTGTGACAAGGGCAAATGCAGATAACGGAAAACGTGTAAACACTACTGTAGGGAATCCATACCGGTCAAAAGAAGTCCCGACTTTGTCCAACCCTGTCTCAACGTGTCTCCGTAAGGATGGAAACCGCCGCAAGATCCAATCGCCAAGATGTTTCCATATGTAATAACAACTCAGATCCCCCGCTATATTCGAAGCAAGTACTGTCGTGCCAAGTGCAATCATATTGAATTCGCCGGCATAAGCAAAGGCACCGGCAGCCATCGCCAAAAAATTTGCGCCGGTCGGAACGCCGTTGCATTGAAGGATGATGGTGATGCTCAGCAGCCATAAACCGTATTCACGAAAATAGACGATCAGCTGCGGGAGAAGATCATTTATCGAAATCAAAGTCTCCTCCTTTGCCTTGATGAAATATATTATGAATAGCATCATGCAGAGTCTTATTTGAGATATGGTATTTTTCCTGCAATTTACGCAGAGACAGTTTTTCGTCACCGGCGGCAGGTTCTATTTGCAGTGCTTGAAAGATCTGCTGATCAGAAATGTGATACCGTTCTGCAATATCTTCAGGGGTCATCCAGCCGTTTATACGCTTTTCGCCTATTTGTCTGGTCTCTTGATTGGGGCGGTGCAGTTCATGCGCTTGATGAAGCAAATCCACAGACAACCTGAAAATGAAAAATGAAAGAACAACTGCTGCGCATATTAGAATAATTAATCTGCTTTTCTGCTTCATTGCTGTTTCCCCCCTTTATCAACCG
>JAGFXV010000152.1 GCA_017861475.1 Bacillota bacterium
CGGGCAGGCTATAGGTGGGATAGGCGCCTCCACCTACCATGTCATCCAGCGCGGTCACTTCCAGTTTGCCTATATGAACATTGCCGGTCAGCCTTTGCTCCAGCAGGTCTTTGAGCTGTTCCGCTTTTTCCCGGAGCTGCTCGGGGTGCGTGGTCAGCATTTTGATGACCGGTACATTCTGGCGGGGATCTCCGCACAGGTATTCAAGCAGTGTCCCTTCCAACGCGGCGATGGTAAGTTTGTCCACCCGCAGCGCCCGGGTAAGCTGGTTTTTTTTCATTTGGTCGATATATTTTTTCCTGCCGAGAATAATCCCCGCCTGCGGCCCGCCCAATAGCTTGTCTCCGCTGAAGGTAACAATATCGGCTCCGGTTTTGATGCAGGCTTGAACCGTCGGTTCGTCCTTCAAACCCCAGTCGCCCAGATCGACCAGGATGCCGCTGCCCAGATCATGCATCACCGGGATGTCCCGGGCCTGCCCCAGTTCGGACAGATCCTGTAGTTCCACTTCGGCACTGAAGCCCATGATTTTATAATTGGAAGTGTGGGCGGAGAATAGGAGCGCGGTTTCTTCATTAATAGCTGCTTCATAATCGCTCAGATAGGTGCGGTTGGTGGTACCGACTTCAACCAGTTTGGCTCCGCTGGCTTTCATTACTTCGGGAATGCGAAAGGCTCCGCCGATTTCAATCAGCTGTCCCCGGGAAACGATCACTTCCCGGCCCTGGGCCATGGTCGACAGGGCCAACATGACGGCGGCGGCATTATTGTTTACGACCAGCGCGCCCTCCGCACCGGTCAGCCGGATCAGCAGATCCTCCACGTGCGCGTAGCGGGAACCTCTGGCGCCGCTGGGCAGATCGAATTCGAGATCATTATATTTTTGCGCCGCGGCCTGCATATATTGAAAAGCCCGGTCAGAGAGCGGGGCTCTGCCGAGATTGGTATGTAATACTACACCCGTGCCGTTTATGACCCGGTTAAGGCTGCCTTTTACGGCAACATTCAGGAGCGTTTCGGTTTTTTGCAGGATCAATCGGCTGATCTGTTCTTTATCAAAAGACTGTTTGGCTTTGCGCAGTTCCTCGCGCAGATCATTTACGGCCTGACGCAGCACATCTACAATAAATTCCCGCCGGTACATGGAAAGCTTGCTCTGTATTTCCGGCTGGGCCAGCAGCTCATCGATTGATGGAATATTTCTCAGATTTGCCATCAGAGATTTCCTCCCCAAGCTTTTTCTACAGTTTTTTAAAGTTTATCACTGTCATGGCCAATTGTATATTATTTGCAATGAATCATGCCTATAACTTTCCCGCTTGGAGCATATTTATTTCCTTGTAAAAACAGAATCATCCCTGTCGGTCTGTTGAAAAATCTTCAGCTTTGCCTCAGAATGATATTTTTAATGAAGTTATAGCTCAAGCCCGCCAGGATCAGGATGCCCAAAATACCGAAAATCGGATAAACACGGTTGACCAGGCTGGAAAAACTCTGGGTGGCGACCGGCAGCGCCAGCGTCATACAGATGATCAGGCAAACCGCATAATCTATGCCGGTAAAATTGGCAAATCGCTGGGCAAAGCCGTAGGCATTGGCAATGGCGGTAGTCAGGATACCTACCCATAAAACCAGGGTATAAACATACTTGACCAGGGGTGATACATGTCCGGCGATGTATAGCATGGGCACCTGATAGTGGATCACGGCGGGCAGATATTTGCACAGCGCAACATAGTTGAGCAGCACCAGCAGCCCCAGCACCAGTCCTCCGAAGACCGCCCCTTTGATCCCGTCACGGCTGTTGCTGACGCTCTGATACTCCGTAACCACCACCATGGCCAGCGAGAAAGTGTAGGCCACATAGAGCAGGCTGGATAACACACAGGCGTGTTTACCAGACGTTTGTATATAGGTGGAACTGAAAGCACTTTGGGCATCGCCGGCAAACAACGCGATATATCCGGAAATGATCAATAGCAGCACGATTTTTACCGGCACCAGCAGATTGTAGGAAAAAACCAGACTTTTTTTCCCGGCGGCCAGAGCTATGACGATGGCGGCAAAAGCCAGCAGGATGCCGGCATACTTGGGAAGATACAAATGCTCATAGAAAACCGCACCGCTGGCAGAAAGCATGGTGCTTAAGCCCATGAATAAAAAAATTGCCAGCAGGAAATCTACGATTTTGCCGAGCCGTTGGCCAAACAAATAGCCCAGCATATTTTGATAGTTGCTGATCTTCTCCCGGTGTGCCGTCCACAGCAATATTCCTCCAAAAACGGCAAACAGGACAGTGGCCAGCACCGCACCGGCTGCTCCCTGATCCCCGTAGCTGACAAAGAACTGTACGATTTCCTGACCGGAGGCAAAGCCCGCTCCGATCACCGCCCCCAAATATCCCATGGTTATGACCAACTGTTTTTTGATACATTTCACCTGCCCTTTTTTCGCATCTTGCTCCCGGCAACGGCATAAAAAGGCTTCAAAATGGCAAAAGTAGATATAAATATTTATTTGGGGGTTGCCATGAGTATTTTTACATCTGATCCGGAGAATCAATTCTCCTGCCATTTTGAGGATCCATCCTGTTTCAGCCATATAAAAAAAATGGTTTATGCCCATTTCATTAATATGAATCCCCTTTTCGAAAAAGACATTGTATATGTTTGTATTGGCACCGACCGGGCGACCGGCGATTGTCTGGGGCCGATGGTGGGCACCCGTTTGCAATCAACCTCCCTGCACCCGCATGTGTACGGAACCCTGGAACAACCAGTCCATGCCACCAATCTTGCGGAGTTTACCCAGCAAATTGCCAGCCGTTATGAAAATCCGCTGACCGTGGCCATTGATGCCAGCCTTGGCAATTCCAGCCGGATCGGCTTTATCAATGTAAAAAAGGGCGGTTTGAAACCGGGTACGGCCTTAAACAAAGATCTGCCCGAAGTAGGAGACTTTCATATTTCCGGCGTCGTCAATGTAGGCGGATATCTGGAGCAAATGGTGTTGCAGAATACCCGGCTCTTCCTGGTTTACCGCATGGCCGAAGTGATCGCACGCAGCCTTCTGGTAGCCCATCTTACTTTTGAGAACGATAAAAACAAAACGTTGCTCTATGCAAATCAGTAAATCAATCTGCAACGATCGTTTTGCCGATCATCCTCTGCCTGACAGCCCTTCATTTGCGTTGCCAGACTTTATGCATGTGCGGATAAAGTCTGCTGGTCTATATACAGCCCTAATGGTTATAATGAATAACAAGAACCCGCAGCTGATTGATGCGTGGTGGTTTAATCAAAGCAACAGTTAGCGCGGATGAAATATTTCCGGGGGCAGGAGAGGTTTTCAATGCACTATATTTATTTGGATTGTTTTTCGGGAATTTCCGGCGACATGCTGATGGGAGCACTGTTGGACGGGGGCGCGTCTTTTTCCGTCCTGCAGGAAGGCATCGATACGTTAAAGCTCGGAGCCAGGCTCACTGCCGAAAAAAAAGTCATGCAGGGAATCAGCTGTACCGCTTTTAAAGTGGAAGCGCTCAGCGCTCCTTCGCTGCGGCATCTGCCGCAAATAGAGGAAATCATTCTGTCCTGCCCTCTGCCGGAACAGATCAAAAATGACGCTGTGGCAGTATTTCGCAAACTGGCCGAAGCAGAAGCACAGGTACACGGCGTTGATATTGGCAAAATTCATTTCCATGAAATCGGAGCCGTTGATACCATCGTGGATGTAGTCGGTGCCTTTTTATGCCTTGACAACCTTGGTATCGAACAGGTTTACGCCTCTGCGCTGCCCTGGGCAGAAGGTTTGCTTGATATGAGTCATGGCCGTTATCCCTTGCCCGCACCGGCAGTCGTCCGGTTGCTGCAAGGCTATCCGTGCGTATCTTCCGATGCCAAAATGGAACTGGTCACTCCGACCGGAGCCGCCTTGCTGACCCATCTTGTCAAGAGCCATGACGCGCCGGCGTCTTTTACGCCTCTCTCCGTCGGCTATGGCGCCGGCAGCAAAGTACGCGACGACAAGGTCCCCAATCTGCTGCGCATGATCAGCGCTGAAACCGGCATCACATCGACCCGACGGGAAACGATTGCCGTGCTGGAAACGGAAGTGGATGATCTGAATCCTGAGATTTTCACGCATCTTTACAGTCTTTGTCTGGATCATCCCGGTGTGTTGGATTTTTTTACCACTCCGGTCTATATGAAAAAGAATCGCCCCGGCACCTTGATCACGGTGTTGACCAGACGCGATAGCGCGGATGAGATCTGTCAGTTGTTAATGCGGGAGACCGGTACGCTGGGCGTACGTTATCGCCAGCAGGAAAGATTTGTTCTGCATAGAACGCTGGAGACCCTTTCCACTCCCTGGGGCCCGGTGCGTATTAAAATCGCCCGATCAGATGACGGCGCTGTTTTTAAAAAACCGGAATTCGAAGACTGCCAGGCCATTGCCCGAAAAAATAATATGCCCTTGCGCGAGATTTACAGTAAAATCCTAAATTCATTAAATCCTTCCAGTATTTAATTAAAATGCAGGACATGAAAAATTTTTTTTTAATTTTTCACGTCCTGCATTACCGTTCTAAAACCCGGCTCGCACGAGGCCCTATAAGGCCCCTAAATTTGTTTTTTAGTATTCTTGTTCATCCCCATGGACAAAATGCGTTAGCGAGGCTTGTAGTGCCCCGTTTGAAAAATGCCCTCCCTTTTTCAATTATTTCCTGTGCTATAATTAAAATGGTTAAACCTTTATCAGGTCGGTGGTAAATTATTGATGCAAAGGTGGGTTGATGATGAAAGATTTTTTTAACAGCACCATTTGGAACACTTTTGTCCTGGCGATTTTGGGTGTGCTGGCGATTTTTACAAAAGAAATCGTAACCTTCATCATGCTGGGATTTATTTTGATCATGTTA
>JAGFXV010000153.1 GCA_017861475.1 Bacillota bacterium
TGAGAAGCCTTTTTTTCAAGTTCCTGGTTGCGCTGGCGCAGCAGATTTAGTTCACGAACAAGTTCGTCCTTACTGCTAAATTGATCGCCCAAACAGATGCCCCCAATAGGATTTTATCTGATTAATAATGCTATATGCGGTATTGATTCGCTTTATTGGGACAATATTCCTGCCATTCACTTGGTAAATTGTATATAAAATTCAGAATTTTTGTCTCAATAAAAACGGGACTGAACAAAAAGAAAAAAATATTTAATTATTGGAATATAGCTTTGAACGTGAACGGTGTCATTCAGAGATATTATATTTTCGAAGTATTTTCAAAAAAGCGCCAAACCAATTATTCATTTTTATCCGGAAACATAGTAGAATTTTTCCTGAGAACAGTTAATAATATTAAAGTATTGCATTTGCTTTTATCAGCAGCCGCTGATTAATATCGTAATGAGTTGGGAAAAACGAGTGATTAGGAAAATAATAAGAAACGCTTATTTTAACATAATAAAGATGCGCAAGCCCACAAGGAAGCATATAGCTGTTCTTCTCATGATACTTTTCAGTATCAGTTTTCATAATCATCAGGTTGCCGCAGCAGCTTCACCGCCCCAAATTATTTCTGAATCTGCTGTATTGATGGATGCCAAAACCGGGCAGGTTTTGTACGAGAAGAACATGCACAAGCAGCTTTATCCGGCTTCCATTACCAAAATCCTTACCGTTTTGCTGGGAATTGAAAAGAGCCGCTTGCAGGATACGATTACCATGTCACATGAGGCGGTCTTCAGCATCCCGCGAAGGGCTTCCCATATTGCCCTGGATGAAGGTGAGCAGATTACCATGGAACAGGCTTTGATGGCGGCCATGCTGCCTTCGGCCAATGATGCCAGTAACGGTATAGCCGAACATGTCAGTGGCAGCATTGAAAATTTTGCCAGGCTGATGAACCAGCGTGCCCGTGAAGCAGGCGCTTTAAACAGCAATTTTGTCAATCCCCATGGGTTGTCGGATGATGCGCATGTAAGCACCGCCTATGACATGGCAATGATCACCCGGGCGGCCATACAGAATGAAAAATTTACAAAAATCTTGGGGACCGTTCAGTATACCATTCCCCCCACCAACAAAAATAATGAATGCCGTGATCTGTGGTCGGAGCATCGAATGCTCACCACCAATCGTTTTTATTACGAGGGGGTAATCGGCGGCAAGACCGGATACACCCAAGCATCACAAAATACGCTGGTAACCGTCGCTCAGCGAGGGGAACGCGAACTCATCGTCGTGGTGATGAAAAGCCAGGGGTACGCAGTATACACCGACACCATAGCCTTATTTGATTATGGTTTTGATCAGTTCACCGAAACCAGGATTGTGCCTTCTGTCTCTGAGAACCCTTCCCGGGGAGAAGATGAATCAAGAACCATACAGGACATTTTGAGCCAAAGCAAGACTACGGGTATAACCCGGCTGCTCCACAATGCTGTCAGCCCGAAGAACGTTGTCGTTGATTACCAACTGGTGGATGACAAGGGGCGTGATCTGCCTGACCTCAAGATAAACATAAAACTTCGTACCGACAGTGATTTAATGTATGCTGACCTGGGATCGGTCTATATATCCACCGCGTCTTTAAAAGGATCAAGCGATACGTCGAAGGGTTGGACCGGCATCTTTTTCAAAATAATTAAAGTGCTGGCATTTTTATGCCTGGGCCTTCTGGTTGTGTTGCTTCTGTTGCGGCGATATTTTAAAACGCACAGGGTGGTCAGGAAAAAAAGAAGATGAAAAAATTAACCGTGGATTTATTTCCACGGTTAATTATTTATACCCAAAATACCGTTGCCCTATTTTGACGCCTGTCTGTTCTTCATGATCATATTAGTATTCGATAAATTTATCCCCTGAAGCGCCACATATGCTGCATTTTTCAGGTCGGAATTTCTCAATATTTCCGCAGACAGGGCAGAGATAATAGAATACTTCCTCCGTCTGGTCAAGGTTCTCCAATGCTTCCTGGTAAAGCTTCGCATGAACCTCCTCTGCTTTCATCGCAAAGGTAAAGGACATGACGGCAGCTCTATTTCCTGCGGCTTGAGCTTCCTTTACAAAGTCAGGATACATATCCTTATACTCGTGGGTTTCTCCGGCAACAGCATCTTTCAGGTTATCAACTGTTGAACTGATTTTCCCTGCGACTTCAAAATGTTTTAAGGCATGCAGGGTCTCCGCATCAGATGCAGCCTTGAACAGCTTGGCAGCATTAAGCTTTCCATCTTTCTCGGCTTTTTTGGAATAAGCCAAATACTTTCTATTTGCTTGAGATTCTCCAGCAAATGCCTCCATCAGGTTATCGATTGTTTTGTTTTCACTCATTTTATTATCCTCCTTCTTTTCAACTAACTTCATATTTAGAATTCCCAAAAAGATTTTCAGTCATAGTTTTATTTTGGATCTTTTGAACTCCATGCAAATGGGCTGTACCTGTTTTCATTTAACTGGAAAATAATTTCACCACATATACTTATCATAATAATTTCCTGAAATTTTAACAACAGAAGATGTTCGCTTCATTTTCATCCGATACGCCGTCTAACCAGATACGATTTTATCGGATACGCAATAAAAAAGCCTTGCGTATTGCAAGAATTCGCAAAGCCCAAAAAGCCCAATACAATGAGCGTTCAATCCCGGTACAATACTAATCAGTCACGGGTCCTGCTCCGCCTCGTCTCCTTACTTCGATATGCGTGTGCTTATTTTTTTCTCTCTTTCGAAGGAAGATGAAATGATCAACTCCCCAATAATAGGCTGCCCTGCCTGCCCATAATAAAATAATTGCCTCCAGAATAAATAATGGATTAACACTGACTGTGCCTGCGAACAGATAGTTGAAATTCATTAGCAAACTGGCTAAAAGTGCGAAAGTAGTAAGGAAACCTAAGATGAGTGCTATCCCAACCAAAAGTTCTCCCCAGGCAACCATGTAACTAAATATTGTTGCATTAGGCAACGCGATATGCGTTATGAACCAGGCATACCAGGGTTGTACATCCGGATGGGCCCCGCCGGTTTTGGCTAAAGCTCCGTTCAGGAACCCTGAAACTGCCGTTCCGGCTCCGGAACCTACCCAAGCAGCTGAACCTGCCCCGAAGACTTTTCCCCATCCTGAAGTTACCCATTGGTATCCAAGATAAACACGTAAAATAGTCCATAAAACGCTAGCCGGTTGTGAATATTTCCAATCAAACAATTCAGTCACTCCTTTCTCATTTAAGTATCAATCTATTAGAATTATTCACCCCTTCAAGGATTATAATTCAGATATTATAATGAGAATTATTGTCTATCTGGTCGGCAAAGGAGTTCATTTCTACATCAGATTTTTAGCAGAAAAACAAAAACCGTGGATCAATTTCCACGGTTTAATTATTTATACCCAAAATACCGTTGCCCTATTTTGACGCCTATCTTTCGATAGGTGGGTGTCCTTTTAGATACATCTATCTTCCCTTCGCCGAGGGCTTGATATCAATACCCAACTCGTAACTCCCATAGTATTTTTGTAGGTTCAAAATAAAGGCTTGACGAGTATTCCAGAATATTAACGTATATGGTGCGGCGGGAGGGACTTGAACCCTCACGCCTCTCAGCATACGCCCCTCAAACGCATGTGTCAATAGCCATATTTTTACATGCGGTCTTCTATGTCCATCTCTCAATGGGCCCAACACTTTTTTATCCCAACCAATTTGATTGGAATATCTTTCATTCGCATTGAGGATTGACAATCGCTTTATATATACAATCTGTGAGAGGCTGTAATTCCTTTTTAGCTGACAAAATAGACGTACTTAATAAAGTATCGTGATCAATCCTATACCAGTCTATTATATACCCATCTTGCACAGCTAATTGACGAATAAACTCTCTAATTGCCCTTCCATTTCCTTCTCTAAACGGATGTATCATATTTAATTCTGACATGTAATAAGCAATCCTACTTGAAAATTCTTCAACTTTTAAGCCTTTTAAGTAATTCTCTGTTTTCAAAGCTTCAAAGATTCTGGCCAGGTTTTCTTCAATGTATTCGCTCTTACAAAAAAAGGTCTCACCCTTTAACATATCTTCAACCCTGTATTTACCAGCAAAAGGGTAAATATCCTGAAAAATAAACTGGTGTATCTTCCTTAAGTGAGCAGTACCAAATCTTCCCCTTACCGGGTTTTCATTTTCAAGCTGGTACTGCCGAATCATTGTAATGTCCGCTTCATACTTGGCCAACTCTTCAGCATTTCTTATATTTTCCTTGTTAATAAGCACTTCCGTACCTTCATAGCAATAAACAGAGTGGCTTTTGTCTTTCCGGTCATACCGGGAAAAATGTTCGCTCATCTATTTACCAAAAGCTGAAACGTGCTGCATTTTAATCGTATTAACAGCTTCTTGCCCACTAATCTTACCTTCTAAATATTTTCTACCTACAGATTGAGCTCTAGTACTTGGTTTCATTCCTTCTACAGCCATCGAAGCCCTTACATTGGCTATTACACGTTCCACTTTTTCGGGATCATACTTCATGATTAACACCCCCATAATAATTATACCCATATGAAGAGCCAAAATGAATCAGTATGTGTCGATAGCGTCCTCACAAAAAAAGCTTTGCGTATTTTGCATTCAAGCAAAACCCACAAAGCCTAATATTTTCTATATTTATGGTGCGGCGGGAGGGACTTGAACCCTCACGCCTCTCAGCATACGCCCCTCAAACGTACGTGTCTGCCGGTTCCACCACCGCCGCATCCGGTCAGGTATAAAAGAATGTCCAAACCTGACAAAGGAAATTATACAACAGTCGACTCTTCCATGTCAATCAATCTGCATGAAGCAGTAAACTGTTCTCCTGGCGGGTTCCAAGTGGCGTACATCCTTGCTGATCAGTTTTTGGGCTTTCTTTTGAAACAACCACAGGCACGGTGCATCGTCAATGATGATGGCTTCGGCGCGGCGCAGCAATTGCAACCGGGACTGCGGGTCTTCATATTGTTTGCGGGATTGATCGAGGATCTTGTCCACCTGGGGGTTTTGATATCCGCAGAAGTTGGTCATGCCGATCTGGGAACTATGGAATAGGCTGTATAAATAGCTATCGGCATCGGGGTAGTCAGCTGCCCAACTCATCCGGAAAAAACTCATGGCGCGGCCGTTGACCTGCTTCTTGTAATAATCCCAGCCCTGTTGCAGGGTTTGTACCCGGATACCAAACTCGGCCAATTGACGGGCGACCTCACCTGCTACCATGGCATGACCGGGGTCTTCGTTATAGGTCAGGGTCAGTATCGGCAGTCCCTTCCCCTCCGGGTATCCGGCTTCGGTCAGCAGTTGACGGGCTTTTTCTGCATCATAACGATAACCGGTAATGTCTTTATTATAGGCCTCGAGTCCGGTGGGAACGAGTCCTTTGGCGGGAAGATAAGCATTGCCCTGCAGTTGTTTGATGATCTGTTCCCGATCGATGGCATAGTTGAGGGCACGGCGCAGCAGATAACTGTTGGCATAGGGATCGCGGTGCATGTTGAAGCCCAGGCAGTAAATCTCCAAAACCGGTTTTTCTATCAGCAATCCTTTATAATCCTTGTTTTGACGGATATTGGCCATTTCCGCCGGGGGAATGTTATCCAACAGATCCAGCTTGCCTTCCTTATAAGCTTGGAAAGCGGTATCATCGTCGGAGAAAATGGTCACATTCAGTGCTGATACATGCGGCTGGCCGCGATAGTAATGATCATTGCGCAAAAGCTGCAGGGAATTGGCACTTTTTTCTTTCAACGTGTAGGGTCCGGTCCCCGCCGGCGGCGTCAGCCCCGACTCCAGGTCCATCACCCAGAAAACCGGATTGCCGAGCGAGGCCATAAAAGCTGCATGGGGCTGATGGAGGGTAATTTTCAGGCTATGTTTATCGAGCACCTGAATGCCTGTAACTTCCATGGCTTTGCCGTTAATTTTCTCTTTACTGCCGGCAATAGGAAGATAAAGACAGGTATTGTTCCAATCCGCAGACGTGGCGATGTTATATTCAAAGGAAGCTTTTACGTCCTGGGCGGTGAGTTTCTTGCCGTTGCTGAATTTTACATCTTTGCGCAGCTCGATGGTGATTGATTTGCCATCGGGGCCGTATTTCCATTTGCGGGCCAGACGGGGCTGCACGCTTTGTTTGGCTTCATCATAATATACCAGGCCTTCATAAATCGCGGACGCCACCAACCGTTGGCTGTGATTTTGAATACTGGCCGGTTCAAGTTTTTCCACCGGTTCACTCACACCCAGATTAAATGGACGAGTACTCAGGCTGCTGGTGTAAATGGCTTTTTGCATAAATAATCCTCCGGCTGCCGCCAAAGCCAGCGTGAGGATGACCAGTGCCAAGGTTCGGGCATTAAAACGACGCATACTTTGTCCCTCCTTTTTATCCATGGGACATTCTATGCCAACGCCCGGACGGCTATGACTGCTTTTCCCCGGGATAATTCCGGGCAAAAAAATAACCGGACGCGCCGGTTATCTTGCTATTAAGATCCACCAAAGCTCAGGCTACGCTGCGCTTGCCTTCTTATCGCTTTCGGCACTAGATGCCATATGGCATCGTCGCTTCGGCTCTGCCTCAGGATGACAATTTCTATTGATATATAGCCTGATAGGCTTCATAGTTTTTCAGTACATTCTTTAAATACTGCCGGGTTTCCGGGAATGGGATCTTGTCAATCTCTTTGGGATCTCCGTTCCAGGTACCGCCCACCAGCCATTCCTGCACTTTGCCGCGGCCGGCATTGTAACTGGCAACGGTCAGGGGTACATTGCCCTTAAACTCCTGCATCAAACTGTGCAGGTACCAGCAACCGAAACTGATATTTACTTCGGGCTGGTGCAGGTCTTCCAGCTTGAAATCTTCGATTCCGTTCCGCTCCGCGATCCAGTACGCCGTTTCGGGCATGATCTGCATCAGACCTTTGGCGCCCACGGCAGATTCAGCTGTGTTCTGGTATTTGCTCTCTGCCCTGATGATGGCAAATACGAGATAGGGGTCAACATCGTGCTCTCTCGCTTCGCTGAAAACCAGTTCCTGATGGGGCAGCGGATAAAATATCGTGATCCATTTGGGGAAGCTCAGCACAACAACCACAAACAGCAGTATCGATACCCAAAGTATGGTGGAAAATCGGCTTCGTCCTTTTGGCACCAAACAAGCCCCCCATGATTTGATCTTTTATATCATATTTTTTGGCGCTCCAAAATAGCATTGAAATATTTGGTGGCAGAGTTTATTGTTTCCTCTATGCTGCCGCAATTGTTAATTACCACGTCGGCTCGGTGGGCTTTTTCATCCAGGGGGATCTGACTTCCAATCCGCCGCTTGGCTTCCTCCAGGTTGTAATGATTGCGATCCATCAGGCGCTTGAGTTGGGTGTCATAATCCACCCACACCACCCAAACCTCGTCACACATGCGATCCATGAAGGTTTCATACAGTAGGGGCACTTCAAATACCAGGATCGCATTGGGGTTGGCGGCCTTGATCCTGCTGTAATCTTCTTTAAACGATTGCATAATGCGCGGGTGCGTGATCTGATTTAGCTGGTTCAGCAAATCAGGATTTCCAAATACCATTTCCCCCAATTTGTCACGGTTGATCGTTTCGTCGGGGTTGAGGATCTCCTTTCCGAAAGCAGCAACCATATCATTCCAGGCAGGTTTATGCGGTTCGCTGACACTATGAGCAGTTTCGTCAGCATCAATAATGTAGGCACCCAATCCCTTGAGAGTCTTTGAAACAGTACTTTTGCCGCTGGCTATTCCGCCGGTTAGACCAATAACTTTCATCGTCAGCATCACCATCTTTTACACATATTCAATCATTGCCACGGTTATAAATATTAAACCTGTCAGGAAGGGAGCC
>JAGFXV010000154.1 GCA_017861475.1 Bacillota bacterium
GGAAAATTCAGCCGTGATGAAAAGGAAATCATGCAAAGTGCGGTCAGGCATGCGGCAGATGCCCTGGAAACATGGGCAAAAATGGGTATAGTTGAGGCTATGAATACATATAATTAATCAGAAATGTATAAATTACCCTTTCGCTTGGGAAGATAATAAAAAACCGGCGAAGGAGCAGGGTAATGAAAATATATTATATTTGTGAGTGCTGCGACGAGGTCTTTAGTATTGAAGAGAACGGAAGCGGTTCAGGTCGGGCAGAGGTCCGGGGAATTTGTAACGATTGTGCGCTGGAGTTGGGCTTGCAGGAAGAACCGGCGCTTCATTCCCAATCGTATTACAGCTAAAAAACTTAGGATAAGATCAATATTGCCATAGAGTGGAGGCCATTTATCGGTGTCCACTTTATGGGTTTGTCATGAAATAAATCAGTTTTAATATTCATTACATCTATGGCATTATCATCGATCATTTACGGGCTAAGGGGAGGAACAGGAGGATTGAAACAGGAACTGTGGGATCAAATCAACAGATCCATCGGAACTGGTGAAGACGTTCTTTTGAGCGGCCTTGACGGGACTGCCCGCACTTATTTTCTGCATGAACTGGCCAATAAACGGCGGGGCAAGCTGTTGTGTATGGTATCTTCGGAAGAAAAGGCATATGATCTGGCCGCTGATTTAAAATCGTTAACGGGAGAAAGCAAAGTATTTCTTTTCCTGGAACGTGATTTTATCTTCCTGAAAGAAAACTTCTCCTTAAACGAAGTACAGAGGATCCTTGCCCTGCAGGAACTGCTGCTTCATCCGCAGCGACAGGCAGTGATTATCACCACGCCAGGAGGGATGCTGTATAAAATAATGTCTTCCCGGGAAATGCGGCAGCGTACCCTGACACTGGAGCCTGGTCAGGATATTGCCATAGGACAATTGCTAAAGCTTTTGATCAGCATCGGCTATGAACGGGTCGATACGGTTACCCGGCCCGGTCAGCTGGCAGCTCGTGGTGGATTGGTGGATGTTTTCCCGGCCGGTGAGCGGCAGCCCTGCCGGATTGATTTTTTTGGCGATACCATCGAGATCATCAAACATTTTGATGTAAACACCCAGCGCTCTACGCAAGTACTACAGCAGGTAATCATTCATCCCTGCGATGAGATCGAAGATGCCTCATCTGCAGCCAGTCTGTTGGACTATTTGCCTGCCAATAGTATGGTCTTTTTTGACGAACCCCGGGATTTTTACCATGCTTTGGAAAAGCAGAGTAAGCGTTACCGGGATCATTTGGCGGAAGCCCGCAAAGAGAATAAAGATATAACAGCTTTGCCGTTGCTGACCGCGGATGAGATCCGTCGTGCCATCGGCGGGCAGCGGATCATTTATCATTCATTTTTTGCCGGCAATATTCCTCAGGTTAAAGTCGGGTTCTATAAGCATATTGCCCAACGGGAAATGGAAACCTTCCATAATCGTTTGGACAGCTTGTATCAGCGTTTACAGGAATGGCTTAACAGGGATTATGAAATCGTACTGGCGATAAAGACTAAAAATCTGCAGGAAGAGCTGGCGGGACAATTGTCAGATCACCACATCAGCGGGGTCAAATTTACGGCCCAGCCCTACCAGCGTGGATTCATGAGTCCTGACATGGGCATGGTACTGGTTGCTGAGCAGGATTTGTGGCTAAAGAAAACCACATCCGGCAAAAAAAGCAAAAAAAATGCCGAGCAGAGGCTGCTGATCGAAGATCTGAAACTGGGCGACTATGTCGTACATGAAAACTATGGAATAGGTATTTATCGTGGGGTCACCCAGGTTCAGAACGATGGTGTTACCCGGGAATACTTGCTGCTCCAATATGCCGGTACTGACAAACTCTATTTGCCGGTAGACAAATTGGAGTTGTTATTTCGTTATTCCAGCTCTGAAGACAAGAGTCCGCGTTTGAGCAAGCTGGGCGGTACAGAATGGGAACGTACCCGCAAGCGGGTGGCGGATTCCATTCAGGACATGGCGGAGGAATTGCTGCATCTCTATGCCACCCGGGAAAGCATGGAGGGCTTTGCTTTTTCCCCGGATACTCCCTGGCAAAGAGAGTTTGAGGACGATTTTCCTTATCAGGAAACCCCCGATCAGCTCAAAGCCATTCAGGATACCAAAAAAGATATGGAAGCCCGCAAACCGATGGATCGGATCATTTGCGGGGATGTTGGTTATGGAAAAACCGAGGTTGCCATGCGGGCTGCTTTCAAAGCGATCATGGATGGGAAACAGGTCGCCATATTGGTCCCGACAACGGTGTTGGCCGAACAGCATTATCAGACTTTCAACCAGCGTTTTCAAAAATATTCTGCCAATATTGAAGTGTTAAGTCGTTTTCGTACTGCCGGACAGCAGAAAAAAATCGTCCAGGCCATCAATCAGGGATTGGTGGATATTGTTATTGCCACCCATCGACTGCTTTCCAAAGATATAGAATTTAAAAATCTGGGGCTTTTGGTTATTGATGAAGAGCATCGTTTTGGTGTTGCCCAGAAAGAGAAAATAAAGGCATTAAAAGCACAGGTGGATGTTTTAAGTCTTTCCGCTACCCCTATACCCCGCAGCCTGCATATGGGACTTACTGGCCTGAGGGATCTGAGCGTGATTGAGACGCCTCCACCCCAGCGTTATCCAATCACGACATATGTCATGGAGTTTAATGAAGAGATCGTCAGGGAAGCTGTTTTGGCTGAAATTGCCCGCGGAGGACAAACCTTCTACGTGCATAACCGCATTCAGGATATCCAGCGGGTCAAAGCTGAATTGGAGAAACTGTTGCCGCAAGTTCGCGTTGCTGTTGGTCATGGTCGAATGCCCGAGGAAGAATTGGCCCGCACCATAATGGAGTTTATGGAAGGCAAGTTCGACCTGTTTTTATGTACGACCATTATTGAATCCGGGCTGGATATGCCCAATGTCAATACGATCATTGTGGATATGGCTGACCATATGGGGATGGCACAGCTTTATCAGCTGCGCGGCAGGGTTGGCCGTTCCGATCGGATCGCCTATGCGTATCTTACCTATCGTCGGGACAAGGCCGTAACTGAAATAGCGCAAAAACGTCTCAACGCCATCCGTGAATTTAATGAATTGGGAGCAGGCATGAAAATAGCCCTGCGTGATCTGGAAATCCGGGGGGCAGGAAATATCCTGGGGGCGGAACAGCATGGCTACATTTATGCGGTAGGATTTGACCTCTATTGCCGCCTGCTGGAACAGGAGACGGCTAAGCTGAGGGGAGTAACGCGTACCGAAATGGCCAATCCCCAACTGGATATCGATGTGGATTATTATATTCCTGACAGTTATATACCGGATTCCGGCACCAAGATGCACATCTACCGTCAATTGCTGCTGGCAGGCAAAACGGAGGAAATTGATGATATCCGCAATGAAATCGAGGATCGCTTTGGCAAATTGCCGGCAGCGGTGGAAAATTTCCTGCAAATAGCGGCACTTCGCATCAAAGCCCGGGACAAGGAAATAAAATCCTTGCACCGAAAAGGAGATAAAATTGAAATCGTGCTCAGCAAGAACCTGGAGACAGATATAAAGATACCGGGGCTAAAAAAGATCAATCCCCACACGATGCATATACAAATGCAAAAAAGCAGCTCGCTGGCTGCTTTGCAGGAAATGCTGGAATTGATATAATCCAGGCTGTTATAAACAAGTCCAAAATAAAACAGAGCGAGCAAAAAAGGCGAAGAGCAAGGCTTGCAAAGGTACCGTGATTGAGGCGGCAAAAGGTACGGGGACACACCCTTTGGGAGGGAATGTCCCCATAATAGTACGCCGATTGAACGGTATTTTTGCACTGTCCCAGCATAAGTGCAACCAGGACTTCTGACTGCGCCTGCGGCTCACCCTTCGGGTACTACACATGCTCTCTTCGTTCGCTACTAAGGTTGTGTCACAAGCCCGGTTTTCTTTACATAACGCAGCTATTCGTCTTTTTTGACGCTCTGGGGTTATACGCTTGGTTTGGCTTGCAGTGTTGCAGATAAAGTAATTTGTTGGCCCGAGCGAATAACGTTCAAAGATATTTTTTCGCCGACCTTGTGTTGTGCGATCAGATCCTGCAAACCACTGGCTGATTCAACCTTGGTGCCGTTAAGGGAAGTAACGATATCCTTGCTTGCCAATCCTGCCGAGGCGGCAGGAGTACCACTCATGACTTCAACGACGACTGCCCCCTTGGTAGAGCTGCCCACGCCCAAATCAGAGCGCAGCTGGTCATTCAGATCAGTCATTCGGATCCCCAAATATGGCCTTACGATTTTATTGCCGCTGATCAAGTCCTGCAATACATCATCAACGGTACTGATAGGAATGGCAAAGCCTATTCCCTGCGCTTCCGCATTTACAGCCGTGTTGATGGCGATAACTTCTCCGTTCAGGTTCAGCAGCGGTCCGCCCGAATTACCAGGATTGATGGCGGCGTCAGTCTGGATCAGGTTTTTATATTCACGATCTTCTATGGTGATAGGACGACCTTTGGCGGAAATGACACCGGCGGTTACAGTATGATCAAGGCCATAAGGCTGACCAATGGCCACTACCCATTCACCCACACGCATTTTCTCAGAATCACCCAAAGACAGAACCGGATAATTGCTGCCGCTTATTTTCAGCACGGCCAGATCGAGTTCACGGTCCGAACCGACTACCTGGGCGGCAATTTCTTCTGATTTGCCGTTTAGCTGTACCGTAACCGAAGAAGCATTTTCAATTACGTGCTGATTGGTGAGGATATAACCGTCTTTGGATATAAGAAAACCCGTCCCAATTCCTGTCTCATATTGAGGAATGGCATTGTAAGTTTGATTGCCAAAAAAGCTGCGG
>JAGFXV010000155.1 GCA_017861475.1 Bacillota bacterium
AAAGGGAATATAAGACCATTACGGCGATGATCGATCTGTACTGCCGTGAGCATCATCAGACCGGTGCTTCCGGGTTGTGCTTCTCGTGTAAGGAACTGCTGACCTATGCGAAGTCACGATTGGACAAGTGTCCCTATTCAAAAGACAAACCGACGTGCGCAAAATGCCCGGTGCATTGCTATAAACCCGAGCGGCGAAAACAAATTCAGCAGGTGATGCGGTATGCCGGTCCCCGCATGCTGCGTTCCCATCCGCTTTTGGCGATTCGCCATCTGTTGAAAAATTTGAAAAAAACCAAAGCGGTGAAATTATGAAGATTGCTGTGATCGGCGCCGGCCCGGGCGGACTATACGCGGCGCTGACGGCCGCAAGAGAAAACATTCAGGTTGATCTTTTTGAAAAAAGAAAAGTCGGGGAGGGGATTGTCTGCGGTGAATGCATTTTTGATTCGCTGGATATTATGACCAGACCGGGCAGAGGATTGTTGCACCCGGTCGACGAAATTGTTCTGAAGGGACGCGCGGATTATACTTTTCCTCTGAGCCGGCATCGAAAATTGTGGATGCTCGACCGCCGGATCTGGCAGCAGGAGCTGGCTCGCCTTGCTTTAAGCCTTGGTGTCCACATCCATGAAAACGCCAAAATTACAAGAGGGCTTCTGCGCCAGATGCAAGAGGAGTATGATTGGATTTTTGATGCCAGTGGCGCGCCATCGGTCACGTCCCGACTCTATCAGTTTTCAGGCGAATATTTTAAAGAGTATCTTCTGGCATATCAGCTAGTGCTGGCTGCTGATTTCAGTGCGTTTTGGCCACGCATCAAGGTTGCCTTTTTCCCGAACCTGCCTGCTGAATTTCAGCCCGCTTACGCCTGGGTTTTTCCCAAAAATGCCGGGCGGGCTAATGTCGGCGTGGTTTGCACGGTGCGAGGCGTCTTGAGCAAGGACAGGTTGGATTTGAAAAAACTGCTGGCGGATGCTTTACATGCGGAAGGTCTGGCCGAAGCGGCCATCCTGGAGAGAGGCAGCGGCGTTGCGTCAACCCGGATGATGCCCCGTCTTGTTTACGATAACATTGTTTTGATCGGCGACGCCGCGGGCCTGACATCAGCCCTGCACGGCGGCGGAATTGACATGGCTTGTTTGAGCGGTGTTCTGGCAGTCGGCACCGTTATGGGCGGCAATTCAGGGGTTGCAACCTATGAGGAAAAACTGAAGCAATACGTGAAGGGAAAAAACGCGCTGGAGGCGGTTGCCATTCGAAAAATGAGAACGTTGAACTTTGATCAGTTTGATGTCCTACTGCGCGGTGTAACCTCCCGGGGCAAGCTTGCCCGTTTCAGGACCGCTCTTAACCATCTTGATATGTTTTACGTCACGATGAAGTGGTTTGGGACGAAGAAACCAATTCCCGACTGGCCAGTTTAGATGCGGTTCATCCGATTTTTGCGTACTTTCTAACATAAAAAAGCCCCTCCGGAAGGAGGGGCTTAAAACTAAAGCATAGACAGTTTTAAAAACAATAGATTAAGGATCAACCTATCACTGAACACGTCTGTATGGTAAAACAGAGGTGTATCCAGCAGCAGAAAGATCATAGACTGCATGTGACCATCCCACAATCGCCTGCCATCCCCGCATCGTTGTTGTCGCCCCCGTCATCACCCGATTACCGGCAGCACCATAAGGGGGTAGTAGTGTACCCGAAGCGTCATAGGTATTGACTACATAAGCCGGGTATAGATCGTGAACCTTGTACATCATCATAAGCGTGTAAAGATCAACGGCTATTTTGTAAAGAGTTGTGTCATCTGCAGGATTAATAAATGTACCGGCACCCGTTGGAATGTTATCATTCATGCCATAGTTTGGACTCGATGTATTGATATCCATTGGACAGAGATAAACATCATAACCCAAACCTGTCAAAGAAGTAGTCGGGAGGATTTTAACGTAAATTCCTGCAGCATTTATAAAATATGTGCCATTAGCAGCAAACATTCCCATTTGTAGTGATATACCAACAGCAGTATAGATATCAGCAGCCTTAAGGTAAGTCGTGAGAAGTGGATAACCAAGCGCACTTTCATCTAAAGGGTCAGCTCCAAGAGGCAGTACATTGTAAAGATCAGCAAAGGAGATATTGGGCAGGGGAGATACTGCCAGTGGATCGCGAATGACTCCGCCAGGAACAAAAGCAATCTTAACTCGATTAGCATCACCTGTTGCCGCAGTCATGGCAGCATTCGCAGCTGTTTCGCCATAGGCAGCATAAGTAGATGCCC
Organism: Bacillota bacterium; assembly: GCA_017861475.1. Taxonomy (GTDB): domain Bacteria; phylum Bacillota; class Syntrophomonadia; order Syntrophomonadales; family Syntrophomonadaceae; genus Syntrophomonas_B. The sequence goes on from JAGFXV010000155.1 coordinate 2,284, forward strand.
ATATGCCATTGATAGCATTTCTGTACGAATCAGCGGCAAGGTTACCCAGAACCGATTCTCCAACCGGGAAGCCAGGTGTGATTGAAACTGTATTTATGGGAGCGTCATTTATTGCCACAGTGTCAAGGATGGAATCCACACCTGTTAATCCCAATCCGGCAAAAGCAGGAGCAAGACCGGTATTAAGAGCGGGGTTAACCCCGACCGATACTATCGAGTCCACATAATCCGTCCATCCATTAGAGGCAATCGTGTCATCGATAACAACATTTGTGCTTGTATAGCTTATAATCTCACCGGAAGATTTGTCCACTTTAAGATCAAGTCTGGCGATATGTTCGCCATACTCGCCTGGAGAAACAAGGATTGTATCAGTACCAGATGCTTTTTTTGCAGTGTAATTCAAGTGAAGATGACCGGAAAGAATCACATCAATGCCGGAAACATTTGCTGCAATATCAGCATCATTGCCTATTGCATAATCTCCATCTACTGTAAACCCTTCATGAGAGAGAAGAACAACAAGTTTAGCGCCATTAGCCCTTAACGCGTTAACCTGAGTTTGGAGAGCTGCATAAGTATGATCAAATTTTAAAGGTGATGCCATGGGAGCATCGAAATCTGCATTGGGACCCATTATTCCGAGAAGGCCGATTTTGATACCTGCTTTCTCAATAATTTTGGCTTTAACAATTGTACCATTGGAAATAAGCGACTCTATACCATTATCTTCTGAATCAGTAGGATCTGTGATCATATTGCTTGCAAGTATGGGAGTGGTTAAGGGTCCATTTGGATTGATTTTCGCAAGGTTTATAAACCCTGCCAATGCAGCCGGTCCTAAATCGTTTTCATGGTTGCCGAGGGTAACCGCATCATACTGCATCAAAGAAAAAAACATGAAAGAAAGCGGAGCCTCAGAAAGTGTCATGGTATAAACGGTTCCCATTGTAAAATCTCCGCTGTCACAAAGAAGAACGTGGTTTGCGCCTCTGCTCCTCTTAACCTCTGAAATATAACCAGCAAGACGCGCATAACCGCCACGAACGGTATCATTACCGGTAACAAGGGGGGAATATGATGCTGCAGAACCGTATCCGCCGGCATGGTCGTGAACATCGGAGGTCTGAAGGATAGTAAGCGAGACGGTATTATTATGATCATAACCATCACCATCACTACCGCAACCCATAATTGTAAGGGTAAGAGCAAGCATTGCTACAATGGCAAGTAAAACTCTAAATTTTTTCATGAGATCTCCTCCTTTTTTTAATAAAATATTTCTTTCGATACAGACGGTTGAAGTGCGACAAACCGATTCTTCACCTGTCCACAAGCAAAGAACATATCCATATCGGTAAGGGCTATATCTTTCTGTCTTTGCTTTTCCGGACTGCCTTTATTGAAACTAAAAACAAAAAACTCCAGGGGACGCAATAACCCCTTGGATGATAGATATTGGCAAATTCTGATGAATCAATTTCACGTCGGCCCCCGGAAGGTTGAGGGTTAGGTTGATGAGTTTACTGAAACAACAAGAGAATCTATGATTTATAAATGCTCTTATTAAAATAGAAAGTCAAGGTCAAAATTGACTCAGGAATTGTCTCGAGACCCACATCTAAATATCAGGTATTCATTTAGCGTGAAGCATAGTATCCAAACAGGCAAAGAAGAATAAATACAGCTATAACAATGAAAAGTATGATGCCAAGTTTATTAGTGTCTTTCATGTTTCCCCTTTTCCTGGTTATTGACAGACTTCTTTTTCCATAGCAGAGGGAGAAGTGCTTAAAAAGTATTTACAGTTCACTACCAAACCGCGAATCAAAGGGGCCTCGATGAAAGTTTGTTCATGCAATTCCTGGCCAGTTCGTTTAAAACCGGCAGGGTTCCAGTGTTGGAAGTGGCAGTCACTAAATTCTTGATGCCGTTGGCCGTATGTTTGAGAAAATCCGGCTTGTTCTTTTTGAGTCCCAGAAAACCATAGGCGCCCAATGCTTGCATGAGTCTCTGGGCGGCCCCTTCCCAGAAATAATCGGTGAATAGATCAAGGCTGTAATTCGGCTTCATAATCCGGTAATAAAAGGAAATCAATTCGTGTCTTTCATCCGGGTTAAACGTCACATAGGGATCGCAAATCAGCGACCCCAAATCGTAAAACAGGTTGCCCGGCCTCATGCCCTGGAAATCAATAAAAACAGGCCGGTCATTCTTAATCATAATATTCTGGGATTGAAAATCCCGATGGATCAGGCACGGCGAAATTTTCTGCAGACGGTTGATCAGTGCGTCTGATTCTTCTGCCCAGTCGTTCATCAACGATTCGGACAACGTGAGTTGGCAAACCGCCTCGACAAAGTTTTCCCGGAAATAATTGTGCTCCCACAAATAAAGAGACCTGTCATAACCTTGGGTTAGTTTCAAATTGGCCGGTAAGTCGGCCAGAGGGATGCGATGCAGTCGGTGGATTTCCGAAAGGGCCGCCAAGTAATGGTGCCGCCGTTTGTACCAGGGAAGAGCGCGTAGCGAATATAAATCAATTTCGCCCAGATCTTCGAGTAACAAAAAACGCTGCCGGTGATCATAAGCGATAATCCGGGGG
>JAGFXV010000156.1 GCA_017861475.1 Bacillota bacterium
AACTGCTATGGCTAACATAAATCCCCAAGAATATATTTTAATATTGCCATATTCTAGTAACACCGGCTGCATCCATATCAATCCCTTCTTCGGAAATTATCCACAAGTTTGTTTTCCCATTTATAGCCGCTCGTTATTTGTTTCAATTTTATCCAAGGTCAGAAATCAAGAAATAGCAGTTATCAACAGACTTATACACATTATCCACAGGCTAAATCACAAGGAATTCAGGCCTGGTTGTGCATTAATATTAAGGGGTGAGAAATCCCCCCGGATGTAGTCAGAATAGGCTTTTCCCGCGATCATTGCCGCATTGTCAGTGCATAAATTAAGCGAAGGATAAAACAACTGCAAACCCTCTTGTTGCGCTCTAATTGTCATTAATTGTCGAAGTAATTGATTGGCAGCAACGCCTCCCGCCATCAAAATTGTACGTGCCTGGTAGTTTTTTGCTGCGCGAATCGTCTTTTCCACTAAAACCTCGACTAGCGCAGCCTGAAACTCAGCGGCCATGTCTTCAGCGCGGGCTTCTCCCCTTCTTGATTGTTTGATCCACAGATTCATGGCCGCAGTCTTTAGTCCGCTGAAACTGAATTCATAATCATCGCGATCAAGAAATACCCTGGGCAAACTGTAAATACCGGCTGTCCCTTGCTGGGCTGCTTTTTGAATGGCCGGACCGCCAGGATAGCCCAATCCTAAAAAACGTGCTACTTTATCAAACGCTTCACCGGCTGCATCATCGCGGGTTTCTCCCAGCAATCGGCTTTTATCGGTTCCCTCCATAAGCAGCAGGTTGGTATGCCCTCCGGATACGACCAGACAAATGGCAGGAAAATTAATTTCCCGGTGCTCTAGAAAATTAGCCCAGATGTGACCCTGCAGATGATCGACTGCAATCAAAGGTTTGCCGATTCCATAGGCAAAAGCTTTGGCAAAAGACAAGCCTACCAGTAATGCTCCGATTAATCCGGGGCGATTGGTAACAGCTACCGCATCAATATCATTATATTGCAGGCCGGCTTCTCGAAAGGCTGTTTCCACCACCAGGGCAATGTTTTCAATATGCTTGCGGGATGCCACTTCTGGAACGACCCCGCCAAACTGCTGATGTATGCTGATCTGCGAGTTAATCATGCTGGACAGGACCTCCTGTCCATTTTTCACAATCGCCGCCGCCGTTTCATCACATGAACTTTCAATTCCCAGAATTAAAGTATCTTTCATTTTTACACCAACTTCATCAAAATAAATAACGGGTCATGATCAATGCATCTTCTCCGTTGTCTGTATAATAAGCCTTTCTTTGCCCGGTCTGCACATAACCGAGCTTGTCGTACATAGCCAATGCCGTTGCATTGCTTGGTCTGACTTCCAGCAAAATACGGGTAGCATGTTTGGCGCGGGCAATTTTCTCAAGTTCCCGCATCAAATCACTGCCAATTCCCTGTCCACGATGTTTACTGGATACCGCTACATTGGTAATATGGGCTTCCTCAAAAACCACCCACATTCCTCCGTAAGCAGCTATATCTCCGCCGTCGTCACAAACCAGATAATTGGCAAAACTGTTCTTCAGTTCTCCCAGATATGAATCCCGCGACCAGGGCAGGCTGAATGATTCCTTTTCAATAATCATTATCTTGTCCAAATCGGTTTCAGTCATTTTCCGGATCATATATTTTGCATTCAGCAACTATAACGCTCCCTTGCCCAACTTGTATTCTGCCTCTGACAGTCTTACATATACTGGCCGCAGAGAAAAAGTATCATCGAAATCATTATTTTTGGCTCTATGCCAGGCCAGACTGCCCAACGCCGCAGCCCGGGGCAGCATCAGTGGTGCCGGAGCAACCAGCAAATCTTCCTTAAAGTACTCGCGAAAATATTCTTCGTAGGGATAAAAGCCGTCTCCTAAAAGGGTGATATGACTTTTTCCCGTGGCCGAGGCCAGATCCTTTGCCCGCTCAGCCATATCCTGCGGTGAGCAGGCCATATCTTGCGTTAAGCGCTTCGGTACGTCCCCTTCAGCAGCAAAAAAAGCGGTGTATACTTCCTGTTTACGTGCATCCAGCAAAGGACAAACCAAATTATTACTAAAGACAATATTATGAGCCAGCACGTCAAGGGTGGAAATGCCAAGGAGCGGTTTTCCGCAGGCCATGCTCAGGCCCTTGGCCGTCGCCAGCCCGATTCGCAAACCGGTAAAAGAGCCCGGCCCAACGGTAACTGCTATCGCATCTAGATCAGCCGCCTTCATTTCACAATCATGCAAAACCCGGTCCACGCCTGGCATCAATGTCTCTGAGTGGGTTTTCTTAAAATTGATAAATTCTTCGCGAATTACCTTTTGATCATTGAGCAGCGCCAGGCCAGCCACCGGGGTAGCACTATCTATGGCCAGAATGTACAAGCTTCATCAATCCTTCAAGTTTTTTTTCATATTTCGCTCCCCGGGCAGTAATCTGCACTGAACGGGCGAGATCATAATCATCATAGCGAAGTGTGATCGCTATCAGCAAAGCTTCTGCGGGCAGTGACCGGTCCGTCAGGGTCGGCCATTCGATCAGGGAAATGCCCTGTTTTTCCAGATAATCTTCCAATCCCAGATCGTATGTATCCCCCGTCTCCAAGCGATAGAAATCAAAATGATAAAGGGGCGGATCAGCTTCATATATATTCATCAGCGTAAAGGTAGGACTGGTTACCCGCCCGTTATAGCCCCTTGCCCGGGCAATCCCTCTCACCAGCGTGGTCTTGCCCACACCCAGTTCACCGGTGAGATAAACAACATCATCGGCTTCCAGCAGGGAAGCAATTTCACTGCCCAAAGCCAGCATTTCATCTTCATTGTTAATAATCAGATCCATAGATTCACCTCAAATACTCCATTCGTTATGTCAAGCTTTGATACGTATCCCGGATCAGTTTAAAATCTTCCCAGACCGGGCGCTTATAATTAGGATTCCGCAGCAAAGCTGCCGGATGATAAGTAGGCATTATTCGAATGCCGTTTCTCTGCAGCCACTTTCCCCGCAACTGACTGATCTTGGCACGGGGATCAACCACCGCCTGGGTGGCCGCCGCTCCCAGACAGACGATTATTTTCGGCTGGATGATTCTGATTTCAGCCTCAAGGTAATTGCGGCATACTTTCACCTCATCAGGGTTGGGCAGACGATTGCCGGGTGGTCTGCATTTCACCACATTGGTAATATAGACTTCTTCTCTTTTAAATTCAGCAGCAGCCAGGATCTGGTTCAACAACTGACCGGCACGCCCTACAAATGGAATGCCCTGCTCGTCTTCATCACTGCCTGGTCCTTCGCCTACAAAAATTATTTTCGAATTAACCCTGCCGGTACTGAATACCACCTGCTGGCACGTCTCCCGCAGACGACATCCCTGGCATTCCAACGCTTTTTTCTTAAGCGGTTCCAAATCATTAAAATCTGGGTAGGCTTCTTCAAGCTTTACTCCGGGCAGGAAAGAAACAGTCTGAACGGGTTCAGGAATAAATCGCGCGGCAATATCCTCCGCCTGTTTTTTTGGTTCTTCTTCGTCAAACAGACCCTGCTGTTCAATATTCATTCTTTCCCCTCCCCTGGTATTTTAATCGCCGCCTGCGTAGATGACCGGCCCGGTCACCCTCTTTACATTCATCAACATTATATATGATTTGACTCATTTTGACGAATGTAGAAAATAAGAACCCCACCCGCTGACGCAATCATAGATTGCTTGCGGGTCCCGGGAACCTTTTTGCTTCACAATAAAAACGGACTCCACAACGCAGCTGGCATTTATGGAAGTCCGAAAAAATTAATGATAATTTAATTAGAACTGAACTGTGGCTGTAAAAGCAACCAGATGCCTGAAAATTATTTCAACAGACCGTAGTTTTTCATTTCCTGCTCCAGGACAGCCAGGTTCTTCTCGCTCATTTCCACCAGCGGCATGCGGCAAATTCCTACATTCATGCCCAGCAAATTAAGCGCAGCTTTGATCGGGATGGGGCTCACTTCGATAAATAAAGCCTTGATCAGATTCAACGCCCGTAGCTGAATTTTTCTGGCCTCTTCAACATCACCAGCCAAATAACTGGCTACCATTTGATGAAAATCGGCCGGAATCAGATTGGCGGTAGTGGATATGACACCTTTGCCGCCCAGGGACAACATCGGTACTACCATGCCGTCATCGCCGGAATAAAGGGTAAATCCGTCCCCGCATAAATTTATTATATCCCCGACCTGAGCCATATTACACTCTTTAATAGCAACGATATTGTCAATCAGCGACAATTCCTGTACCGTCTCAGGATTTATATTCAGATTGGTCCTGGTTGGTACATTGTAAAGGATCACAGGTATGCGAACACTTTCGGCAATTGCTTTGAAATGTGCATACAATCCCTTTTGGGTCGTTTTATTGTAATAAGGGGTTACGGATAATATGCCATCCGCCCCAGTAATTTCAGCTGCCTGGGATAATTCAATCCCGTGACTGGTATGATTGCTGCCGGTACCGGCAATTACCGGAACTCTTTTATGAACTTGTTCCACCGTAAATTTTATGGCAGCAATATGGTCACGGTCAGGAATGGTACTGGCCTCTCCAGTTGTTCCACAGATAACAATCGCGTCTGAATGATTTTCGATCTGGAATTCAATCAATTCCGCCAGCTTGTCATAATCGGTCAAATCATCTTTAAAAGGAGTAATAATAGCCACGGCCGAACCTTTAAACAAAATCGGTTTATCCACCTGCATCCTTCCTCTCCGGTAATTAAAATATTATTAGAATAAATTACACAAAATATTCAGCTGGTTATTTTCTCAAAACTAACTTATCATCAAATTATCATCCAGTAAAATAG
>JAGFXV010000157.1 GCA_017861475.1 Bacillota bacterium
CCGCGCAGTCAAATTCTCATGAAAGGAAATCAGATTGTACTTTTGCCGGTTTATAAAGCCAGGAACGCATTTGTTAAAATTAATTTTGACCCTGCCAAAGGCGGTATGGTCAACAACAGCTTTTCCAACGGCGGGACCATGAAAATCGGTATGCTGGATACGATTAAATATAACGCCTGCGCCAATGATGGCTATTATGTGTCCGGCTACGATCACCTCAATATGAATTATGCCGGAAATACCTTCATTGACAACGACAAGGAACGCAGTATGGAATCATGGACTCTGCAAGTTGCTGATACGTATATTCAGACATACTTTAGCGGCGGTTATGTAAAAATGGCCGAGCCAGTGGCAGACATCGCCATCAACCCGGCTGTTCCCAACGAGCTTGATTTTAGCCCGCAAAAGAATTTTACCAATCTGACCGTACAGTATTCCGTACCTTTCCTAACGGCAAAAGTTGATCCCAAAAGCGGCAGTAAAACCAAAGGGGCGGTGGCTTACTTCTCCGAAAACGGGGAACCGCAGGTTGGCAACAGTGCAACGCCGCTGGTAATTTCTCCGATTAAAAGAAACCAGGCATATATTTTGAGTGGCGACCCCGATGAAGGGTACAGAATGCTGTGGAAAGATTGGACCGGTGATACCAATGAAGACGGGGTCATCAGTCAAGAAGAAGCCGAAAATATTAAAGATTACGAAGGCTTGTTTGAACGAAAAGCGGTAGCCGGTGATTTTTACAACTATGTGGTTAATTACGACAAGCCATTGATATATTACAGCTTTGAGCCCAAGCCGACCGGTGGTGATCCAGGCTTGGTAACCGGCAAAGTAGTACTTGTTGGCGGAAATGTGCTTGGTAATACCGGCACGGCAGGCGCGAAAACCTTATCTAAACCATTAACCGGCGTATCGGTAATCATTAACGGACATAGTTTGGAAACCGACGATAATGGGAGGTTCACTCTGGAGCACCAGGACTTTACCACCAATGAGTATCACTCACTGGTCATAAACTACCGGGGCATTAATTATACGGGATATATTAATGTAAACTTCTTTACCGTGATACAAATTCAGGAATATGACAGTTTTATTCCTTATAATTTTGCTGCCTTTGAAGGGGAAAACAAACTTGACCTAAGAGCTATCGGCAATAAAGATGCGGAATTTACCTTCCGCTTTGACGTCACGTCGCGCAAATCGGGGTTGTCTGCCGCCAAGGCACTGGTCCGCATATATTCCAAGGAGGGAGTGCAGCGCGGTACGCCAATCGAAGTTGTACCGGAAGCCGGGGCATATATTTTTACGCTTAATCCCGCCGCCACAGGAATAGTGCCCGGCGACACAATGACTTTGCAGATGGTTGATCAGAACGGTATAGCCTATCTTGAGCATAATGTAGGTTTTACTTTTATAAAATATTTAAGCACTTTTTCACTACTAACTTCCTTTAAATCACCTGCCTCCGGGGTCATAGACATGGTGGGAAGTATCGATGCTGCCTTTGACCTGGGGCTTGCCGGCCAGGCGGATACATATATGAAAAAGAATAATCAAGAATGGATCATTGCATTCGGATTTACCAAGGATTGGGAGAAAAGTCTCTACGATAGCAATGAAAATGAAGAGGCGGGGGATACGGGCCAAGAATCCGCAGAATCCAAATTAAAAAATGCCGCCAAGAGCACCGACACGCAAAAAGTAAAAGATGTCGCGGCAAACGCAGTTGACGAAACCAACAAGGAAAAAAAGAGCGCAAACCTGACGGCGGGTATGAATTTCGGGCTTTCCACCTCGCTTTATTTGCGAATGATTGTGGATGATGATCCCAATTCCGAGCATTATGGAGATGCCTATTTCAACGAAATGATTTTGTCCGCCAAGCTATCGGGAAGTTTCAGCACCAAGGTGGAGATACAGACACCGGTAGGCGTTACCGTATTCGTTGGGCTCGAAATGGGCGGCGACGTGACGGCAATGATGGTGGTGGAACAATATGATTATAAAAAATTCTATTTCAATGATAACGGCGAGATCGACTTCTCCAAGGCGGGAGACAGTGACCCTGACCGGGATTTTACCATCTACGGAAAATTCATGGTGGACCCTTATATCAAAATTATGGTGGGCGCAGAAATCCCGCTGGCGACCCTTACCATCGATGGCAAAGCTGCTTTTGACATGAACTTTACAACAACCGGTTCGGGCAGCGGTTCGGTAACGCTGACTTCCAGTATGACCCTCAAAGTACTTTGCTTTGAATTTAGCTGGCAAATCGCCAATAAAACATGGGATTTATTTAGTTACGGTCAGTTAAGGAGTTTCAATGCCGACCAGCTTTTCAGTGATACCAGTTATCTCTATGACAATGCGGAAAGTCGTCAAATTACTTCAAGGGATTACTTGGAAAACCGCGGAGGATGGCAGGGCGATTCCGGGAGCGGACGAATGAAGGCGCTTGCCCTGGACAGCAGCGCAGGTAACGAACAAATTCTGCAGACCGGCGTTTACCCGTATCCGTATACATTGCTGGCCGATATTGGGAAAAACCAACAACTGCTGGTGTTCCTGGACGATGATGCAAGCAATGATGACAAGAATAGAACCCAGCTGAATTATTCCATTAACACTGGCGGTTCATGGAGCGTTCCGCAGAAAGTAGATGACGACAATACACCGGACCTTCTGCCCTGTGTATATGATCTGGGAGATAAATTACTGGTGGCCTGGTCCAGCGCCAATACCTTGATAAATGATGATGATACGACCATGCAGGTACTTAATAATAACAATATCAAAGCCAGCTTTTTTGATAAAAATAGCCAGACTTTCGGTCAGGTTCAGGAAGTAACCCGGCAGACGCAGGAGGATATCTATTCTGACTCAAATCCTTATATCGCTTATTGGAAAGATGATGCAGGCCAGGAGAATTTGATGATTGTTTACACCAAGTCAGATTATAGAGCGTCGGCGGGTGAGAGTGATCAGGACGCGGTGGTAGGTGATATTATTAATCCGTATTATACAACCCTGGCTTACCGTTTCTATGATTTTGACAAAGGCCAATGGGAAGAAAGCGGCGAAAATTTGGACGGCTACTATGGACAGAACTTTATTGACGCCTCCGAATATGTGGAGGTAGACGAAAGCAATCTGCTCATTAACGAAAGTGAAGATCCCGCCTGGGCAGGATACTGGTCGAGAGTACCGACTGAGGATGAAGTATTTATAAAATCATTTGCCAATAATGATCCGCTTATTGTTGACAGTGATGCAATCGGCTATGAAGGTTACGCCGTGTTTGCCTATTCGATTGATTTGGACAGTGATACCAATACAAACTCGGACCGGGAGCTTTTTATCCAGCTTTACGACTTTGATAAAAAAGTATTCTTCCCGCCCATTCGCTGTACCGATGACGACGAGGGCTTGTCCAATCTGGTTTTTGACCAATCCAACGACAATGTTTATTTATATTACCTGACTGCTGGAGATATCCACTGCATCGACGTAGGATATCTGATCAACCAGAATCTGCTGTATTACGTGGTCAAAGGACCAGGCAATGAAGATCAGGGCGTCTTTGTGGTTAATAAAATAAAAAACTTGTACAGAAAACCTGAAGCTGTGGTCACGCATAAATATGATCTGCGTACCGATACGAATGGTAATCAGGTGAAGGAAAACGATATGCCTATCGATGAGTTCATGGTGGAGTCGGATGATAACAACGTGTATATTGTATGGGGCGAAAATGATATGACTTACCGGGATGGTATTGATCCCAATTCAGCAGAAGCCGCCCTGCCCGAAAATAATTTCCGCGAACACCAGATATATGTTGCGCGGCAAACGATCGGTGAAGTAACCGAAACACCGTTTTATCAAGAGGACGGAGTCACGCTGGCTACCTATCCGGCTGTGGATGAACAGGGAGAAACGATTGATTACAGCGAGTTTGTAGATATCAACAATCGAGTTGGCGAAGTTCAGGCAGGAGATCCTATTGTCAGAAGGTACAGACCTATGCAATGGTCAGAGCAGGTCAAGCTTACTGATGAAAAAGGGGCCAACTTCAACGATTTGGATTTTGTAATTCTGCCGGACGGGAATCTCAGGGTGGTTTATGTCAAAGGAATGTCCGAGGTAATGGATGTGGCCGGCATGCCTATGACGGTAGAAAATGTAAACAATCGAACCCTTATGACTTCCGATTTTGATATAAATACGGAAAAAGCAGAAGTATCCATAGAACCAATAGCCAGACCACAACCGAAAGAAGTCATGCCGGTTATCATAAACCTAAAGAATCTGGGGCTTGTTTCCTTGGATAATCTTGAAGTCGAACTGTTGCAGGTCTGCGCTGGTGAAAGTCAAACGATGGAAACGCAGAATATCGTAAAGTTAAAAGGCGGCGAGCAAACAAGTTTGGTCATGTCCTGGCAAGCGCCGGAAGATCTGACGGGGATTAAATTAAATGTGATGGTTAAACATGACGGGGAGGTTCTGGGCAATACAGAAACAGTCATTGAAACAGCCACTGCCGTGGAAGTCACCGGAGTAAAAACAGACTTTGTTGACAGAAACCGTTTGAGAATAACCGGGTTTGCCGTTAATAACGGAAACATATCCGCCACCAATGCCATAATCTATGCGGAGACCGGCGGCATCACCATCGGTACGATTAATTTGGGAAATTTGGATGTTGGTAAAACGCAGTATTTTGAATTTTACGGTGAGTTGCAGGCAGTAAAGTTTACAAGCACGGTTGGTAATGACGGTTCTGTAACTGATGAAGTGAAACTGAGTGTCCATGCCGATGGAACCGGTGAAAGCATCGCTTGTGAACGATATGCCAGTGCAGAAGA
>JAGFXV010000158.1 GCA_017861475.1 Bacillota bacterium
AAAAAATATTTATCACCGTTGGTGACCGTGATGACGTTGAAAATATCATCCACCTCTATCTGGCTAGAATCGATGGCGCCGCCAAAGGGACCAAAGGTCTGTCTTTGTTTATCGTTCCTAAATTCTGGATCAACGAAGACGGCAGCGTAGAAAGCAACGACGTACAATGCGCCGGTATTGAACACAAAATGGGCTTGAGAGGTTCGGCTACCAGCCAGCTCGTATTTGGGGAAGAAAACAACTGCCGCGGTTGGCTGATCGGTAACCCGCCGGATGAAAACGGGATTGGCCAGGGTATTGTCCAAATGTTCAACATGATGAATGAAGCACGTCTGGACACCGGCCGTCTGGCTACCTGCGTTGCTGCCAATGCTTACTGGGCTGCCAAGGACTATGGTAAAGACAGAGTTCAGGGAACCCTTATGACCAACCCCAAGGCCGGGCGTGTAACCATTAATCAGCACGAAGACGTAAAACGTATGTATCTGTTAAATAAAGCAACCACGGAAGCCTGCCGGGCGCTGTTGTCCAAATGCTACTACTACGAAGATGGCAGAGAGTTTGCTCCGACACCGGAACAAAGAAAGTTCTGTCAGACCAAACTGGACATGCTGACACCGCTCTGTAAAGCTTATCCTTCTGATGAAGCCTGGGGCTTGATCGCTGAATCACTGCAGTCCTATGGCGGATACGGATTCTGTGAAGACTATCCGGCAGCCAACTCAGCCCGTGACTGTAAAATCTGGTCGATTTGGGAAGGCACCAACTATATTCAGTCTCTGGATTTGATCGGCCGTAAATGGATGCAGGGCAAAGGCGTTCCTTTTGCCGGCATTCTGAAAGAAGTGGAAGATTTCATAGCTGAAAACAAAGGCAGCTTTGGCACATTGGAAAAAGAACTTGGTCATCTGGAAAAAGCCCTGGCATCCTATCGCCAGATTCAATTTGCCATCGGTGGTTATGTACAGAGCGGAAAAATTGGGCTGATGGCTACCTATGCCCGCCGTATCCTGACTGCTACCGCACAAGTCTATTGCGGCTATCTGCTGCTGGATCAGGCTAAAATAGCCATGAAACGCATGGAAGAACTGGGACCGGATCACTTTGATTACAACTTCTATCTGGGCAAAGTGTTCTCCGCCCGTTACTATTGCAACAATGCTGTTCCCAACGTATGGCATATCCTTGAGCTGATTCAGATCGGTGATACTTCAGCCATGGAAGCTCCCGTAGAAATATTTGAATACTAAAATAGAACCCCGATAGCAATAAAAAAACCCGTCTATTATCTAAAAGTAATAGACGGGTTTTTGCCTCACTTATACATTTTTGCAAATATTTCGATTATATATCATTAAAAAAACCACAAAAATAGAGGAATTTTGTATTTTATAGCGAAGTATATTTAATGTAATAAAATATTTAGTCAAATAATATTTAGTATTGCTTGGAAAGCTATAAAAGATATAATCATTTTATCAAACAGAAAATAAACATAATTTTTTAGCAGGAGTTGTGATAGCATGATTAATTCTTTTAGACGGCAGTACGAAGAAAAAATTATCAGTGCAGAGAAAGCTGCGGAGATGGTCAAATCCGGAGACAGGATATTTTACAGTGAGTTTGCCATGTTCCCCAGACTTCTGGATGAAGCACTGGCTGAGCGCATTTCTGAACTTCATGACTTGGAACTGTACAGTGTTTTTTATACCCAGGTTCCCAAAGTAATTGAAGCCGACCCGAAACATGAGCATATTATTGCGCAGGATTGGCATTTTGGACCAGTTTCGCGGCGACTTGCCGATGAGGACAAGTGTTTTTATGTTCCCATTTCTTATCATCAGGGCCCCAGAATAATCAACAAATACATCGAAAATGACGTGGCTATGGTGGCGGTAGCTCCGATGGACGCCAAAGGATTTTTTAATCTGGGACCGACTAACTCTGTAACTCCGGCTTATTTAAATAAGTCTAAATTGAGAATATTGGAAGTGAACAGTTCCGTCCCGCATTGTCTGGGCGGCAACAGTGAAAATATTCATATCAGTGATGTCGATTACGTCGTTGAAGGCGAAAATTATTCACTGGTTCAGTTGCCGGCAGCAAAGCCGAAAGAGTTTGACTATCAGATCGCTGACTATATTATGAACGAGATCGAAGATGGCGCCTGTTTACAGATGGGGATAGGGAGTATGCCCAACCTGGTCGGGGCCAAAATAGCGCAGAGCGATCTCAAAGATCTTGGTATCCATACTGAAATGCTGGTTGATTCCTGTATCGATTTATATGATGCAGGTAGAGTTACCGGCAATCGCAAGAGTATTGACCGCGGGAAGATGGTCTATAGTTTCGCTTTGGGTACTGACATGCTTTATAAATTTATGGATAACAATCCACTGTGTGCCTCCTATCCGGTCAGTTATACCAATGATCCGAGGATTATCGCGTTAAATGATAAAGTGATTGCGATTAACAACGCTTTGGAGGTTGATCTGCTTTCACAGGTCAGTTCTGAATCATCCGGATTCAGACATATTTCGGGGACTGGCGGACAACTCGATTTCATTATGGGCGCTTTCGCTTCCCATGGCGGAAAAGGATTTATCTGTTTGAGTTCAACCTATAGCGATAAGAACGGTCAGTTGCATTCGCGCATCGTTCCAAGTATGCAAGTTGGATCGGTAGTTACTGTGCCACGTTCCATGGTGCAGTATGTTGTCACGGAATATGGAATTGTGCAACTGAAAGGAAAATCGACTTGGAAAAGAGCAGAGGCTCTTATAAGTATTGCTCATCCGTCATTCCAGGATGAACTTATCAAGGCTGCCCAGGTAATGAAGATCTGGGCTAAGAGTAATCAAATTGAGTCTTAATGAAAAGAATTATCTATTTAAAACAATTTCCAAAAATTTAATTTAAATGATAAGTTGCTGTTGCTTCTGGCATTTGTAACTTTATGGCACATTTTGCTGCGTAGTGATGGCACATTGTTTCCATACACTAGATAAATAATTCACAAACTAATATTGTAATCCAGCCGCAAAGCCAACTGAGGAGTACGGAAATGGGGTTGAATGGTATAGCATCGACAGTCTTCTGCGTGAACATTTAACTGGCATAGGAATTGCAATATCAGTCTATAGAGGTCCGAACGAAATTGAGAGGGGGGATCGGTAAGAGCTATAGAGGGGGTTTCAAGAAATGATGTTTTAAACGTCAAATCTGATCTCATTTAGAAAAGGCTAACCTTAGCGGATAGTAAGATTGGAGGTAAAAAATTTTGAAAAAGAGAATTCGGAAAGTCGCAATACTTGGTTCTGGAACCATGGGTGGAGGAATTGCTGCATTATTGGCTGCGGCTGGTATTCGCACCTACCTGCTCGATATCGTTCCCAGAGAGCTTACTGATAAAGAAAAAGCCGCTGGCTTAACTACGGACAGCCCTGCATTCAGAAACAGAATCGCAGATGGCAACAAAGCTATTCTTTTAAAATCCAAACCGGCACAGTTCCAGACCAAAGCTGATGCCGACCTGGTTACCACTGGAAACACCGAAGATCACATTGGTGTATTGGCCGAATGTGACTGGGTTGTAGAAGTTGTTCCCGAAGTTATGGCAATCAAAAAAGCTGTTCTGCAAAACATTGCTGCCAACATTAAGCCCGGAACTTTTGTTACCAGCAATACTTCCAGTATCTCCATCAACAAGATCGTTGAAGATATGCCGCTGGAATTCAGACAGTATTGGATGGGCACTCACTTCTTCAATCCCGTAAGATATATGAAACTTTTGGAACTCATCCCCGGCAAAGACACTCTTCCTGAAGTAGTAGACTTCTTCGCAGATTTTGGCGAAAGAGTACTGGGCAAAGGTATTGTTTACGCCAAGGATACCCCGGCATTTGTTGCCAACCGTCTTGGAAACTGGGCTGGCCCCTCTGCTTGCAACCTGATGGTTGAACTGGGTCTGACCGTTCCCGAACTGGATGCCCTGACCGGTAGTGCAATCGGCCGTCCCGGAACCGGAACTTTTGGCCTGTTTGACATGGTTGGTGTCGATATAGCTGTTCTGTCCACGCTGGAAGTACAGCACAATGTTGATGATCCGGCAGAAAAAGCTCTGTACACTCCTCCTGCATTCCTGCAGAAGATGATGGACAATGGCATGCTGGGTGCCAAGACCAAAGGCGGCTTCTATAAGAGAGTCGGCAAGGAAAAACAGGTTTTGGACATCAATACCTTTGAATATGGCCCGGTTGTAAAACCTGATCTGGCCAGCCTGGCTGCTGCCAAAGCTGCCAAGGGAGTTCCTGCCAAAGTTACCGCTTTCTTTGAAGGCGATGACAAAGGCGCTCAATTTGTATGGAGGCATGTTGCCGGCTTGTTCCTGTATGCTGCTTCCAAAATCGGAGAAGTATCAGACGATGTCCTCAACATGGACCGCGCTCTGAACTGGGGCTACAACCATCAGATGGGACCGTTCCAGCTGTTCTCAGCCTTGGATCTGCCCAAATACATCGCCCGCATGAAAGCCGAAGGCATGGCTGTTCCTGCCTGGATCGATGAAATGCTGGCTGCCGGCATCACTTCCTTCTACAAGACTGAAGCTGGTGTTGACTACTACTATTCCATCCCTGACAAAAAATATGTTCCGGTTGCTGTAAGCCCGGCTGCCATCATTCTGCCGAAGCTGAAAGCTGAGAATAAAGTAGTTGCCTCTCTGGGTTCCGGCACCCTGTATGATCTGGGCGACGGCGTTCTCGGATTGGATACCCACAGCATGGCCAACTGCGTAACCGCTGACCTGTTTGACACCTTGGCTGCAGCCCAGGCTGAACTGGCCAAACCCGAATGGGATGGTATGGTTATT
>JAGFXV010000159.1 GCA_017861475.1 Bacillota bacterium
GTATTTACGCAGCTTTTCTTTAAATAATTAGCCTTTATGTGCACAGGCTCATGGATTGTATTTTTGTCAATGTCGAATATTATCGATTACAATATATATATCGTATTTTATTTGGAGGGATAGTAATGGAAGATTTAGCCTTGGAAGCACGTGATCGGGCAGGCAATTACTTCAAAGAGGGCTTTAATTGTGCAGAAGCGATTGTTAAAGCTTTTAATGAGATGTATAACACCCCTATGGATCCTAATGTTGTCAGAATGGCAACCGGATTCGGCGGCGGATTGGGACATGCAGGTTGTATGTGCGGAGCGTTGGCGGGCTCTGCCATGATATTGGGAGTTTTAAAAGGTCGTAACGATTCATCAGAGAGCAGGAAACCAGCTTATGCTTTAACCAATGAATTTCACGACCGTTTTGATTCGAAATTCGGAGGAACGTGCTGCCGTGTTCTCAATACGCATGAGTTTGATTCTCCCGAGCATTTGAAAAATTGTCTCAAAATTACGGGGGGAACAGCGAAACTCCTTATGGAGTTTCTCCAAGAAAAGAGCATTCTGGCTGAAGAAAGGGCATAAAGATTGAGAATACCAAAGGGTTACAGATTTAGCTCTGTAACCCTTTTATAATATATTCTAACAGGCGGGGATAGTTTTTCTCCCGGAAGTATTTGATTTTTTTTACTTATAACCAGGCTTGGAAAGGTATTTACAACCCGTTAATGTCTGCCTGTGAGTACATTCTGATATTGTTTTCTTTAAAGAGTTCTATAACCTTTTCGCTGTCCATTAATCTTAAAACGAATAAAGCATTGCCATCAACATTATAGTTGAAAGAATAGATATATTCGATTGATACGTCTGCTGATTCGATAATCGCTAAAACATTATCCAACGCACCTGGTTTATTGGGTATGCCGACACAGATAACATTATTTTTCTTCGCCATAAAACCGGCATTTTTCAAGCAATTTAAGGCGTTATCGATGCAAGCTTCCCGGATAATCAATCGAACAATGCCAAAATTCGAAGTATCTGCAATGGAAAGAGCCATAATATCGATACCATTTTCAGCCAACAGTTTGGTCATTTCTCTTAAAGTCCCTCTGGCGTTCTCCAGAAACACGGAAATTTGTGTAATAAACATACCGTTGCCTCCTTTAAATTTTTCTGTTGTCAGTTATTCTTTTGGCTTTGCCTTCCGATCTGGGTATAGATTTTGGCGGTACAAGATGTACTTTGGTATTGATCCCCACCACCGATTTGATTTTCTCTTTTATATCGTCTCGTAATTTTTCTATTTCTGCAACGGTGTCAGAAAACATTTCTTCGGTAAGCTCCACTTGTACTTCCAATTTATCCTTGGATTTTACCCGGTCTACAATCAACATATAATGCGGGGATACCCCATCCAAGCCGACCAATACGGATTCGATCTGACTGGGGAATACATTGACACCGCTTATAACCAACATGTCATCGGTCCGCCCGGTGATCCTGTCCATTCGGACATGGGTCCGACCACATTCGCAGGGAGCGTCATTCAGCCTGCAGATATCACGGGTTCTGTAGCGGAGCATGGGCATTCCGGTTTTTGTTATAGTCGTGAACACAAGTTCGCCGGATTGCCCGTAGGGAAGCGGTTCTTCCGTTACCGGATCGATTATTTCTATAATAAAATTATCTTCATTGACATGCATTCCTTGTTTTTCCAGACATTCGAAGGCAACTCCGGGACCGCAGATTTCAGTCAAACCATAAATATCGCAGGCGTCGATTCCTAAAAGTTCCTCCAAATTGACTCTCATCTCTTCCGACCAGGGTTCAGCACCAAAACAACCGGATTTCAAATTTAATTCCTCCGGGCTGATGCCCATTTCCCGAATGGATTCTCCGAGGAAAGTTGCATAGGAAGGGGTACAGCAAAGCATGGTGACACCGAGTTCTTTCATCATTAAAATTTGGCGCTGGGTGTTTCCGCTGGACATCGGCAAGACCATGGCCCCTATTTTTGTTGCTCCCTGGTGCGCACCCAGGCCACCGGTGAATAATCCGTATCCATAAGCAACCTGAATGATGTCATCCTTGCCGCCGCCGGCTGCAGTCAGGGCGCGGGCTACCACCTCAGTCCAAACATCAACATCATTCTGGGTATATCCGGAGACGATCGGTTTGCCTGAAGTGCCGGAAGAACCATGGATACGAATGATCTCTGATTTTGGCGCTGCCAGCAATCCAAAAGGAAATTCATCCCGCAGATCTGTTTTCTCAATGAAAGGCAAGAATCTTAAATCATCTACCGTTTTAATATCTTCCGGTTTTACTCCGCGGGCATCCATGCGCCCACGGTAAAGCGGTACGTTCTCATATTCAAGCTTTACGGTTTCACGAAGCCGTTTACTTTGCAATTCTCGTAATTCATCGCGGCTCATACATTCCATGCGGGGATTGAAAATTTTGTTTTCTTTTGGTCTTACTCGCATTCTTTGTACCTCCATCATTATAATTTTTGGTGAGGACAAGACATAAAAAAAGCCCTGTCCTCTGTTACACAGAGGACGGGCTGTATATACTACTTCCCGTGGTACCACCTCAGTTTAATGTCCTCTCGCGAAGACATCCTCATCGGGTACGGCAATTGCTTATACCCTATCGCTATAACGGGCGAAACCGTCACTGCCTACTTTGACATACTTTCAGCGTGCTGCTCTCGAGATGAATTCAGAATGCTATTCCTTATTGGCTTGCACCTTCCGCCAACTCTCTGAAAGGTTTCCGCAGACTTACTACTTCCCGGTCACTGCATTTAGTGCTTAAATTTTATGCCAACATATGAAATTTTGTCAAATACTTTTTAAAGCAGCTACTACTTATGCTGGAAAAAATTAAGCGATTTACTTATACAGTTGATAAAGTGTAATGAAAGAGTGACATAGTGTTAACGTAGTATTACACAATGGTAACGTTATGCTAACACTCTGCTTGACAGTTTTGTATAGCTATCAGGACGATAACAACCAACAGTAGTATTATGCGACAAGATATGGTCGGTTTCGCCAAATGTTCTGGCACAAAATTTGCTGCTTAAATTATTAGCCAGGATTATTTATCTGATAATATTGGAGGATTCGTATATGGAAATCATTGAAGAAAATAAAATGCTGCCGGTTAATGCAATCTTGAACGCTCAGCCAAGTTTGGATGATTCCAACCTGTTCTATCAATTCGTGGAACAGATTCCTGTGCCAATATACATATTGAATGAAACCACTTATTTATATGTTAATCCGGCTCTGATCAAGATCATGGGTTATAGCTGGGAAGAGTTTTCCCGGCTGAACTGGTGGAATACCGTTGTGCCGGATATGAAGGATGAAATTAAGGAGCGCGGCTTGGCCAGGCTGAGAGGTGAACCGTCGCCGGAATATTATGAGCTAAAAGTTGTAACCAAATACGGAGATATTATTTGGGCGGAACAATTCTATAGCACGCTTTGTATTGGCGGGCAAAAATATACTATTGTCGGGGCTTATGATATCACTGCTCGGAAAAGGGCGGAAAACGAACTGCAGAAGATCCAGGAGAATCTTGAAATGCAAGTGCAAAAAAGAACCGATGCCTTGCGGGAAGCCAATGAAGAATTAATTCGTTTAAATAAAAACTTGAACAAAATTTTTCAAAACATGTCTGACGGAGTAATTGTTATCAATGAACAAGGTGAGGTGGAAATTCTCAATGAGGTGCTGCAAAAAGCTTGGGGGCCTTTGCTGGAAGAAATCGAGGAACGCCTGCGTGAAATAATAATGGCGCAAGACAGCCAGACTCCTATTTATGAGATGGTGGTCCGACAGCAGCCTTTTCGTGATATTGAAATGATTTTTCCAACCAGCCAGGGGGATATTCATTGTCTGGTTTCAGGTACCCCAATGAGAGGTGAAAGGGGCAAGCTCAATTCAACTATTTTTTTTATACGTCCCCTTAAGGAAGTACAAAAGCTGGTCAATCGTTTCAGCGGAGCTTGTGCCACCTTCCATTTTGATGATATTGTCAGCAAAAGCGACCAGATGGACAATGTGTTTAAAGCTGGCTATGCAGCTGCTGCCAGTATGTCCAATGTTCTTATCCAGGGGGAGAGCGGGACGGGGAAGGAATTGCTGGCTCAATCCATCCACAATCACAGTGAACGTCGTAATGGGCCATTTGTGGCTTTAAACTGTGGCGCCATTCCCCGGGAATTGATCGGCAGTGAATTGTTCGGTTATGCCGAGGGTGCTTTCACTGGTGCCAAAAAGGGCGGCAACCCGGGTAAATTTGAGCTGGCAGATGGAGGCACGTTGTTCCTGGATGAAATCGGGGATATGCCTTTGGATCAACAGGTAACCCTGCTCAGAGTTTTGCAGGAAAAGAAAGTTACGCGTATTTCCGGCAACCGTGTCGTTCCGGTTGATGTGCGATTTATTTGCGCTACCAATAAGGACCTGTACAAAGAAGTGCAAAATGACAAGTTTCGCCGTGATCTGTTTTACCGTTTGAACGTGATCTTTATTCACATTCCGCGTTTGCAGGAAAGACTGGATGACATACCGGAGCTTTTTTTTCATTTCCTCAAAAGAAATACCATCAACCAAGGCTTGCCGCAGCCAAAGGTTCAGCCTGGGGTGATCGAATGTCTGCTTAATTATAATTGGCCCGGCAATGTCCGTGAGTTGGAAAACATTGTAGAACGACTGATTTATACAAGTTCACAAGGAGATATCAGGATCGAACACCTGCCATCCGAGATTCGTGATTATAAAAACGAAAGTCTTAATCCGGGCTTTAACCCGGAACCCTTCCAATTCCACCTGTCAGCCCGACAACAGTTGGATGAGTT
>JAGFXV010000014.1 GCA_017861475.1 Bacillota bacterium
GCTCTTCCCTCTTGAACAGCCTTGCGGGTATGCGTTCCGGCAAATATCGTCAAGTGTTGTATACGCGCCGGATCGATGCCTTCAGCACAATAAACGGAAGGGCCCAAAGCAATACCATGATAAACAACGATGCCTTCCACTTCGTTCTCATGTCTGACCAATGCCTCCGGCAAGAGCTGGGGTTCACCTGTTCCGTGACCGCAAACTACATGGTCCCCTTTATTGAGCAAAGCAATTGCTTCATCTGCTGAGATTTGTCTTGATTTATAATGTTCTTTCCAGTCCAAGTTAATAACATCCTTTCCTCAAAAATCATCGATAAATTTAAGCGATCACCAGCACAGATAACCGCCGTCAACCCATAAAACGTGGCCGGTGACATAATCAGATGCCTTCGAAGCAAGGAACACCACAGATCCTCCCAGTTCTGAAGGATCCGCCCAGTACCCCATTGGGATCCTGCTTTTCAAATCATTATATACAACTGGATCATCCATCAGTTTGCGATTTAAATCAGTCGCAAAATAACCCGGTCCAATGGCATTTACATTGATATGATATTTCGCCCACTCAACTGCCAGCACTTTGGTTAGCTGGATCACGGCACCTTTGCTTGATGCATAAGGGATACGATTTTCCAAAGCCACCGTACCCAGCAGTGAGGCAATATTAATAACTTTCCCGCTGCCTCTGGCAATCATCGCCGGCCCTACTGCCCGGCAGCAAAGGAAAGTTCCCTTCAAGTTTACATTCAGCGTTGCCTCAAAATCTTCCACGGCAAGATCGACACAGGGACCGCGACGATTAATGCCGGCACTATTGACCAGGATGTCGATTTCACCCAGGCCAGCTACACTTTTGGCAAGCATATTGGCAACACTTTCTTCATCCGCTACATTCACCTGCAACGGCAGCGCTTTCACTCCCAGTTTTTCAGCTTGCTGAGAGGTCTCTTCCGCTTTCGCAAGGTTACTGTTATAGGCGACGACTACATTTGCCCCTGCTTCTGCAAGCGCAAGCGTCATTGCCTGCCCGAGTCCAGAGTCACCACCGGTAATCAGTGCCACTTTACCGTTCAAGTCAAACATAGATCCCATCAGATTTCTTCCTTTCCCATTATCTGTTATTTAAACAGATTAACCAGTACCAATGATAATTGCGGAATATACGTGGTTGCCAAAAGTACCGGGATGCAGACAGCAATAAAACCAAGTATATATTTCAACATTTTTTCCATACTCAAATTGGCAATCCTGCAGGCTACGAAAATGTTGCAGGCAAAAGGCGGAGTAATCATACCAATTTCCAGGTTGAGCAGCATGACCGCACCAAAGTGGATAGGATTGATTCCATATGCCACAGCAGCCGGTACCAGTATCGGAGCAAGTAATAATATACTGGTGTTGGTCTCCATGAACATACCAACGATGATCAACATTGCGTTTACCATCAGCAGGAACATGGTGGGTGAATTAGTAACACTAAAGAGCCAATCGGTTACCGCTTTGGCACAGCCGCCATAAGTGAACATTCCGCTGGGGATGGCTGAAAAAGCGATCAGCAGCATAATGGCCGCACTGGTTACCACACTCTTCTTGGTAATGTCCATAAAGCCTTCGCCGGTTTTGTCTTTAAACAGCACTGGGAAAATAATCCATCCGGCGATCAGTCCATAAACAACCGCTACAGCTCCGGCTTCAGTCGGTGTCAAAACCCCGCCGTAAACGCCGGCAAAAATGATCAACGGCATCAGCAGAGCGACCAGCCCGCGTGAAGAGGTCTTGGCAATATTCTTGAAATATATAGAAGCGTTAAAATCGCCGGTATCCTGTACTTCCTGCTTGGCAAAAAAGATACGGTTATAGATAACATATAAAATTGTCAGCAAAACACCGGGAACAGCAGTGGAAAGCCATACATCGGATATTGACTGACCGCTGGCCAGAGCGTAAACTACGCCGGGGATACTGGGCGGAATAAGAATTCCTAAAAAGCCGGAAGCCGCAATCAGAGCAGTGGCATATTCCTTTTTATAACCGGATTTCACCATCTCAGGCAGCATCATTCCGCCGATGGCACTTACGGTCGCGACGGACGAACCGGAGATGGTACCAAACAATGCGGAGGCAATAACGGTGGTAGCCGCAACGCTTCCCTTGAGGCGTCCGGTCAAAGCCTTGATCCATTTAATCAACGCAGTGGTGATTCCGCCCAATGCCATCAAATCGCCGGAATAAATAAATGCCGGTATGGCCAAAAAGGCAAAGGAGTCGACACTGCCAAATATCTTGGCGGGAATAATGGAAAGCGGGATATCTCCTACTATCAAACCCACTATTCCAGCCAACCCGATACTGAAAGGAATCGGTATACGCAGTATTGCTAGAACTATAAATGTTAGTATAAATATACCTACGAGATACATTGGCACTCCTCCTCTTCTGCAAACTCATAACCATACGGACCGTATCCGCCAAGGTTGAGTATGATCAATCCAATGGAGTGCAAAATACTTAAAACAAAACCGAGCAACATAATACCGGTTATAATCCAAAACGGAAAAGCCATGGCGGTTGATACGCTTTTACTGGTAAACTGATCGAACACCAATAAATAGGTTTGCCAACCGACCAGGGACAAACACAGGATCGTGCCCAGATCTCTTAGGATGTTCATTCCTATCGCGCCTCTCATCTTGCCATCACGGGTTTTCGCAATTTTCTCGATCGCCATTTCCGTGAAATTAATCTCGATATGACCGCGCTCTGCAGTTGCGATCGCCGCCCCGAGGAAGGTACTGGCAACGAAGAGAAAACGAGCCGACTCTTCTGACCAAGGTAGTGGCTGATGCAGTAGATAACGGAAGACTACCTGAATGAACATAATTGCCAGCATAATCATAAATATAGGTGTTGCGATATAGTACTCCAGTTTTTTTAAGGCGCTGATGAAGCTATTAAAAGTTTTCACAACGAAAGTGCACCTCACTTTTTAATAAGATGGAACGCAAACGGGTTTTAAGGCCCGTTTGCAGTTCCCGGAATTGAATTGATTATTTTACACCTTTCATCTCTCTGACTTTGTCCATGATTTCTTTGGTGTAAGCTTTGTCATACTGAGGATCCTTGTACATCCGTGCGGCAACTGCTTTGAAATCAGCAGTCAACTGCGGGGTGGCATCAATTACTTCCATGCCGGCTGCTGTCATTTTGGCAAATCTGTCGGCAACGTTGGCACGATTCAGTTTAACCTGTTCATCAGCCATTGCTATAGCTGCATCTTTGACGATCTTCTGCTGGTCAGCAGACAGTTTGTCCCAGGTTTTCTTGGAAATACATACTTGCATTGCAGAATAAATATGGTTGGTTTTGGTTGCATATTTCTGGAAATCCTGCAGGCCATTGTCGTAAGTGATGATAGCACCATTGTCCTGGCCGTCTACGGTCTTTTGCTGCAGTGCAGTGGTCAATTCAGTGATTGCCATCGGAGTCGGCAGAACGCCCATGGATTTGTAGAAATCGATATACATGGGGATTTCAGGAACACGTATTTTCAGACCATTGAGATCCGCACCCTTGGTGATCGGCCGTTTGGAGTTGGTCAGACCGCGGAAATCATTTTCGCCGGTGGCCAGTACGATAACACCTTTGGGCTCCACATATTTGGCCACATATTCGCCAACCCAACCGTTGCGATAGTTTTTATCAACATCATCATAAGATTCAAACAGATAAGGCAGGTTTACAAAACCCAGTTCGGGATACATTGCGGCCAAGCCGATATCAGAAGTCATGGTCATTTCCAGGTCGCCACGGGCTACAGCTTCAACCATCTGGCGCTCGCCGCCCATTACGCCTGCGCCCTGATAATCAACAGTAACAGCGCCATTGGTTTTTTCTTCAACAGTCTTTTTGAATCCCTGGGCAGCTACGGTATAAGAATGATCCGGGGCTACTGTGGTTCCGATACGAAGCTTAACAGGTTCTGTTTTGGTTTTGTTTGCGTCGCCGGTGTCTTTGGTTCCACCGCCACAGCCTACGATTGTCAGTGCAAATACAAGAGCTAATACCATGGCCAACATTTTCAAAGTCTTGCTTTTCATCCAATATTCCTCCTTTTTCGTTTGGGAAATACCTACATTGAAACCGACCTCTCGCTCTAGAGAACCCTCCACCTCCCTTGTCTGGACTGTCCTTTTTCCTGCATTTAATTTTCTTTCACAGGAAAAAGGGAGAATAAAACTACATAATTTAATTTAAATGAATCGATTATGATTCATTTTGGGAGCAATTAATCAGTCGTTTGCCTGCTTCGCCTTTTGGACTTTCTGATAAGCCAGCAGAGCTGCTCCTATAGCGCCTGTCAACTGCGGAAGCGGGGATGTCTTGATCTCGGTCTTCAGTTCCTGCCTCATGGCCTTGACCACGCCTTCATTTTGAGCAACACCCCCGGTCATCACGACATCGGGAACCAAGCCGACCCGTTTCCCCAAAGAGGCAACCCTTCGGGCTACGGAATCATGAATTCCGGCAACGACATCCTCACGTGAGTTTCCAGCAGCCAATTGAGAAATTACTTCTGATTCAGCAAATACGGTACAGGTACTGCTGATCGGGACTGCCTGTTTGGCTTGATTCGAGAGCATCGACAATTCGTCCACCTTGCATTCCAGTACCCTGGCCATCACTTCCAGAAACCGACCGGTGCCGGCAGCACATTTTTCGTTCATTACGAAATTCATCACCGCGCCATTTTCATCAACGCGGATAACCTTAACATCCTGACCTCCAATATCGATAATGGTACGGGTGGAAGGAAGCAAAAAATGTACGCCCCGTGCATGGCAGGTAATTTCACTGATTTGCTCGTCGGCACCTGGAATTGACCTTCTTCCATAACCGGTGGCAACAATATAATCAATATTATCTCTATTCATATCAGCTGCCTGCAGGACATCCTCAATGACACGCTGCGGACCGCTGGTACCTGTCCCAAACGGGATCACGCAACTGGCCACGATTTTTGATCCGTCTTCCATAATGGCTGCCTTTGAGGATGTGGAGCCAATGTCAATGCCCATTGTAAACAAATTACTTTTCCTCCTTGTCTCGCAGAGACATATCGTATTTAACCGGGATTAGTTCTTTCTTTCTTCCAACAATTCAGCAAAAGCCTGTAATCTGGTTTGAACTTGCTCTGAAGACTCCATCTGCTGCTCTATCTCCAGATACAGATGCGGGATACCTGCTTCTTCAAGATCCTGTTTAATAAACGGATAGTCATATTCTTCAGGATCACAGAATTTCATCATTAAAACCACAACGCCATCAGCCTGGGTTTCGTCTACCAGTTGTTTCAGCAATTTGCCCCGCAGTTTTTCAGGATCATAAACACATGAACATCCTTCAAAGTTGGCTAAACGTTTGCCCAGTCTGATATAGGGATCATCATCTGCCGGGGCCGGTGTTCTGAATTGACGTGAACCCTGGGCCAGATCGTCGGCTACTATGGCATATCCGTATTTTCCAAACATTTCAAGCAACTCATCCGGTTCGCTCATGATGCCGGTTACCACCACTTTGTGACCTTTAAATTGGCTAGGTTGAAGTTTAATTAATTCATCGATCAAAGCTTTGACCAGAACGGTGTGTTTTTCTTTAGGCATAAAATAGGAAGACTTAATGACCATATGACGGTTATAAGGCGTAATGATATCGCAGTGATCTACAGCCACTTTGAAAAACTCCATCATGGCTGCATGATGTTCGTTATAAATTTCAACACTGTTCTGAAGATCTTCATCTTTGACCGGGTTGCCGGTAATCTGTTCCAATTGTTTAACAATGCTTCTGTATTCAGCCGCTGTATATTTGATCCCGGCATCGATTTTGCGGTTATCAGGCAGTACGACGCCGATTATAGGAGTCTGAGGAATAGCCTTTCTCATCATCAAGGGGATTACTCTCAAGGTATCGCAAGTCTCCGGACAAATAATGGCGTCCAGGTTTTTATAGGCGCCCGACATGGTAAATTCCATCACTGCCTTCATAATCGAACAGCAGAATGATTGCAGATATTCCGGGGCCAATGAAATACTGGTCTGTCCTCCCCACATACCCACCGGCAACATACCGGCAGCATGCACGACTTCCTCCGCACAGTGAATGGGCATGATTCCAACGGCCTTGCCGCCGGTTTCTTTTTTCCATTGCTCCACCATGCGTGCCGGATGGTGAGCAACATAACCAAGTTCAGATAGGATTTCTTCAACTTTACTCATTATTTTTCTCCTCCTTCCGGCTTATTTAGCTTCTCTGCGCTGGTCGATCATTTCAAAAAGAGCCTGTATCCGAGTCTCGTACTGCGCTTCAGAGAAGGCTCGGGGATCATCCTGATCTCCGTCAACAATGGCAACCGGTACGCCGGTCGCTTTGGTTACCTGGCGGGCCAGCTCATACATGGCAAAATCCTGGTTTTTACAACTGCGATTGGAGTGCAGAATTACACCGTCGCAAGAGTACTCACGGATGATCCGGCACATGTTATTAAAGCGGAATTCAAATTCGCGATTGGTAAAATTGCCCATATAGGCCTTGGCCATACTGCGAAGATCAGTCGTATCATAAGTCAGCGCCCAGTTTTCCGTATAAGTGGATGCCACCTGAACCGCTTTTCTATCTTTTAAGGATTTGGCCATAACGCGCAGATTATACCAGAAGGGAATCCCATCCCAGAGAATCCGGTATTGTTCGTCTTGAATATAGCCTTCTCCGGCAGCTACTTTGGCAGCGATTTCATCCTTTAATAATTGGAAGAAATAAACCGCCTTTTCATTGCCGCGCGAACAAACGATCTGGGCCATATAGTTGAAATAATCAAGTCCATTAAAAGGACACGGTTTATTCTTGCCCATTTCAAAACTTTCCTTCCAAAGGGTCGATGCCTGGTTGGAAAGTTCCAAACAATGCTGAAACTTTTCATAGTTGAAAGGTTTACCGGTAATTTCCTCCAATTGCTTGATGGCATTTTCAAATTGCCCTACGATGTAATCTATCGTATGTTCCTGCGGCTGATCAAAATGGCTGAAGGGCAGATCGATCATAATCAAAGGAACATTCAAGCGGCGTGACAGGATCTCATACCATTTGGTAACAGTGTCACAGATATTATTGCAACAGAAAAGCAAGTCAGGGTAAGGGACTTTACCGGCCGCTGAATCGCCTGCTTCAACATAACCCAGATTTACTCTGGCATAGGAACATATATCGATCGAATATCCCATCGATTCGGCAATATCAAGCATTTCCATGGAGCCTTTTTTAGCTGCGATCGCAGCTGCATGATTTTCCGGATAAATGGTTACGATATCCATGGCCTCCAAGAATTCTCTGGGTGCAATCGAAGTCACCCAGGCCACCAATTTCCCTTCCTCATGGGCGCGATTGGCCTCTGCATAATATTCTGCCTGGAGGTCTTTAACTACATCCTTGGCGGCCTTGACTTGAGTCGTGTCCGTCATCACGGCACCTTCTTTCAGTATCATGTAAAATATTTCATATCCTGATCGGACTGTTTATTGCTGATTTATTCATTTGCCAGGCCGTTTCCGGCCCGGCTTTTTTAAAAATTTAGTCTTCTACTTTAATCATTATGGAATCTCCCTGGGTCAGACCGCCGCAGATACCCATAACGCCCATTCCGCCTCCGCGGCGTTTGAGCTCATATGCCATGGTCAGCACAATTCTGGCACCGGAGGCACAGTTGGCATGTCCGGTAGCAATTGCACTGCCATTGACATTTAATTTAGCTTTGATTTCCTTATATTTTTCGTCGCTTCCGCCAGCTAAAATTTTAGAACTTACCAGCGGTACGCAGGCAAATGCTTCATTGATTTCCACTATGTCCATGTCATCCATGGTAAGCCCGGTTTTCTCAAAAGCTTTGGTAATTGCAACGGCTGGAGCGATTGGGAGTTTTCTTGGATTTGCGCCGGTCGACACAGTGGTTACGATGGTTGCCAAAGGTTTAATCCCTAAAGCATCCGCTTTCTCACGAGTCGTTATGATCAATGCGATCGAGCCGTCATTAAGGCCAGGTGCATTTCCGGCTGTTATTCCGCCGACATTATTGAAAATCGGTTTTAATTTGGCCAGTCCTTCCAACGTAGTGTTGGCACGATACTGTTCATCGATATCAAGAACTTTTACACTGCCGTCTTTCTGCGGAAATTCAAGCGGCATCATTTCATTTTTGAAAAATCCTTCTTTCCATGCTCTTCCATAGTTTTGATGACTGGCCATAGCAAATTCATCCTGTTCCTGTCTGCTTACGCCGTATTCCAATGCTACTTCACCGGAATCAACTGATACCGGATTGTAACGAACATAGCCCAGCGGTGACAGCGGATCCTGCATTTCAATTTTGCCGATTTTATTGCCGCCAAATCGCATATTTCTGAGCATAAATGGAACGGATGAAAAGTGGGTTGCACCGCCTGCCATTACAACCTCTGCATCTCCAGCCTTGATCGTACGTACGGCAAAGTGAATAGCCGAGGTACCTGATACACAGGCTTTATCAAAGGTACAGCAAGGGGTATAATCCGGCATGCCAGCTTCCAGCAGGCTTTGACGGCCAACCACCGGGGTAAATACATCGTCTGTATTGGAGGTATCGCCACAGCCCCACCAAACTTCTTCAATCTGCTCAGGTTTCAAACCGGCTCTTTGGATCGACTCCTTCATCGAAATAGCACCCAGATCAATAATGTTCATATCCTTCATG
The DNA here is from genome assembly GCA_017861475.1 of Bacillota bacterium. Taxonomy (GTDB): domain Bacteria; phylum Bacillota; class Syntrophomonadia; order Syntrophomonadales; family Syntrophomonadaceae; genus Syntrophomonas_B. The sequence goes on from JAGFXV010000014.1 coordinate 8,785, forward strand.
GTGCCGCCGAAACGTCCAAACGGGGTTCTGACTCCACTGATGATTACAAAATCGTCTTTATTCATTATTAAAATCCTCCATTTATTTAATTACTCAGCTGTCTGCTCACCATTATTTCTCGTAGCTGTAAAAACCTTTTCCGGCTTTGCGTCCAACTTCACCTGCTCTTACCATTTGGGAAAGGAGCGGAGCAGCTTTGTATTTTTCGCCAAAATCATTTTCCAGCGTTTTTAGCCCATGCTCTACGATATCCAGTCCAACCAGATCCATAAGTTCGCAAGGTCCAATCGGGAAATTGCAGCAGAGCTTCATGGCCTTGTCAATGTCTTCAGGTTTATTGCCGTCCATGACACATTTCACTGCTTCGTTCTGATAAACATCCAAGATCCGGCTAACGATAAAACCGGCATAATCAACTGCCATTACCGGCTCACGGTCAATTCTTTTCACATATTCAAGAATAGCATCCATACATTCATCCGAAGTATGGCGGGCGCTAATCAATTCGATTCCTTTGATAACCGGTACCGGATTCATGAAATGAACACCTGCTACCCGCGCGGGATTTTCCACTACTGAAGCCAGAATGGTGATCGGCAAAGTAGATGTATTAGATCCCAGAATGCAATCTTTTTTACAGGCTGCACTCAAACGTTTGTAAGTCTCCAATTTTAGTTTGAGTTCTTCCGGAACTGCTTCAATAACAAAATCTGCGTCTTTTACTGCTTCTTCCAGACTAAGGGTGGTTGAAATTCTTGAAACTGTATCGTCTGCGGTTTCCTGCGTCATCTTGCCTTTGCTTACCATTTTGCCCAAACTCTTGTTGATCGCAGCCATCCCTTTTACCAGGGATTCCTCATAAATGTCCTGCATAACAACGGTATAACCTGCAGCAGCTGATATTTGAGCAATTCCATTACCCATGGTGCCGGCTCCTAACACCGCGATCGTCTTAATTGAATACAAATCGATCCCTCCTTAATTTTTAATTTCCTGTTTTATATAAAACAAGTAAACCTATTTACCTGCCATTAAACTCCGGCTGACGTTTTTCCAGGAAGGCTGCAATACCTTCATCCCGGTCTTCGGTGGCATAACATTCAGCAAACAATTCCAGTTCAAGCTGTAATCCCGTATCAAGATCCATGTCCCAGCCACGATCAACAGCAATTTTGGCCCATTCCAGCGCGCGTGGCGGGCGGGCGGCAATCGTCCGGGCAAGTTTCATGCTTTCTTCCATCAGCTGCTCGTGGGGCACCACCCGATTGACCAATCCCATCTCATAGGCACGGGCAGCGTTAAATATTTCTCCGCTAAAAACCAATTCCTTGGCCCGGCCAGTCCCAATCAATCGTGCTAATCTCTGGGTTCCTCCCCCACCGGGTATGAAACCTAACCCAATTTCGGGTTGTCCGAATTTCGCCTTCTCTGAAGCAATACGGATATCCGCACACATTGCCACTTCCAATCCGCCTCCCAGTGCAAAGCCTGGCAGAGCTGCAATAACCGGTTTGGGACAGTTGGCAATGGTTTGTTGTGCAGCCTTGGTACGAGTCGCAAATTCACGCGCACCTAAAAAAGAACATTGCTGCAGTTCACGAATATCTGACCCTGCCGCAAAAGCACGTCCTCCTTTACCGGTCAAAATTATTACCAGTATTTCATTGTCCTTGCTTAATGCTTCGAAGGCATCTTTAAGCTCACTAAAAACTTTGGCGTTGAGCGCATTTAAAACTTCGGGGCGGTTGATGGATACAATCGCGATCGTGTGCTGTTTAACGACTTCAAGTGTTTCAAACGTGTACAAGTTTTCACCTCCTTGGTCACAAACAGTAATATGATTAGTCTTTCCATTGTTCTTGTTTATATTAATGGGGCTTTTGGGGATGAGATATATTCCGACATTATTATCTAACTGAATCATACCTTGCGCGGAAAGAGGTGTATACGATTTGGGTTCACCAATGTTCAACCTCGTTGCAACGGTTGAATATTTGTAAAATTAGAAAGGAAGTCTTTAAGAAAGAACCAATTTATGATAAATAAAAGCAGGTAAGACAAAAGAAGGCCTTGCGGCCCTCTTAAATGTATGATGTAAAATTGCGGTTCGGCTCTCTTGCGAAATGATCGTATTAGAGCGTCATTTTCGGATAAAGGAAGATGCAAAAGAGCTCAACAAAATCTGATGTGTTTGGACATAAGCGATGCGGCTTGGAAGAATCAAAAAAGGCTGAATCGCCTACTGACAAAAAATTTTCCTCGTCTCTGAAGGACAATCTCAAATTTCCGTTTAAAACATAAACAAATTCGAAACCTTCGTGGTTGACAAAGCGTGCCGTTTTCGTTGCTTCCTCGGAAATAACCATAACGAATATTTCCAGCCTGGCTTCTTTGGAACCTGCCAAACGGTAATAATCGAACCCATGCTTGCCCCCCAGATGACTGGCAACCATTTTTTTACGTTCATTTTCACGAACAACGGTGAGAGATTTGGGCGGAGCTTCTGACAGTAATTCACTGACCGTTACCTCGAGAGCCGCAGCAATATCAATCAACATCTCCAAATGAATCGAAGCACGATTTGCTTCAATTTTACAAATCAAACTTTTGGTAACATTGCACTTGGCTGCCAATTCCGTCTGGGTCATATCTTTTTCAAGTCTTATTTGTCTGATCTTTTCTGCTACACTACAACTGTTTGCCATAATTACCTCCTATGGTTCGCATTTAAACCGAACTATATTATAGAAGCAACATGTTTTTCTGTTTTCTAAAATTTTATCATTTGATGTCGTTAAATGTCAATTCTGCAAACATAAAGGATTCAAGCAGCTCTTCAGTATCATTATTATATACATAACAATTATTATTTATTGGCCAACTCCGCTGTCTTAGTTTCCTCTTTTCAATAAAACACCGCTGCAGACGACGCCCATCAATCCAAATGCAGCCAGAAGATAAATCCCCGCGTCGTAGCTGCCGGTACTTTCAATCAGCAGCCCCATCAAAAATGGAGTAAACGCGGAACACAGATTACATATGCCATTCATCATCCCTGAACCGGCGCCAATTAAATTAGCCGGCAATTTGGACTGGAGTATTGCCCAGGCAATCGGATAAAATGCTACGTCCAACCCAACGCTCAGCGTCATTAATAAAACGCAGGTATACGGTGAAGAAACGGATGGCGTAGCCAACAGACACAGGGTGGTTGCGCTCAGAACGATCACACACAATAAGGCACGTTTACCCAAACGATCCGATAAACTTCCGCTGATCAACACGGCAACCACTGCGCAGGCATAAGGCAGGGAGGAGATCCATCCCAGGGACTGCAGGGAAAAACCACGTGCCATCATCAGATATTGCGGGAGCCAGGTAAACAATCCCCACCATATAGACAGGTAAGCCAAATAAGAAGCAGTAATGAGCCAAAAGTCAAACGTTTTGAGAACATTCCACATTCCCCCTTGATCACTGTTATCCGCTTCTCTCTGTTGAACAGCCTGGGCGGCAATCAGGTTCTTTTCCTCATCCGTGATATGGGCGTTGTCATTGGGTCCGTCTGTGATGATTTTAAGAATAAGCGGCAGGGCAGCAATCATGCCAAAGATGGAAACGATATAGAAAGTTGATTGCCAGCTGTAGCTGCCAATTAACCATGTGAATAAAGGCATTGCCACCAACGGAGCAGATACTCCTCCGACTGCAATCAGCGCATTGGCAAGGCCTCTTTCCTGTGGAACAAACCAATTTCTCACAAAAATGCTCAGCGTCGGATAGTAAATACCATGTC